>PMMM01000078.1 GCA_003162245.1 Phycisphaerales bacterium | reverse complement strand
GGCGTGCCTGCGGCGCTCGCGGCCGGCCGGTACGACGGCGTGGACGTCGCCGGCGGCGTCGAAACCCGCCCGGGCGTAAAGGACCACGACCTCATCCGGCAGTTCGTTGCGGCCGTACGCCGCGGCTGAGGGCTCACGCAATGGCCCAGGAATGCGTAGTTTAGCCCTCATTCCTGGCGTCTTGGCGGCTTTACGTGAGCTCGACTGGCCCCCGGCTTGGCGCGGGCGGCTTAACGCGAAGGCCGCCGCCGACCGATAAACGCTGTGGACGCATTGTGCTGGCCATCCACCGGCCGCGGCGGAGCATGCCGGTGCCGTTTGACATCTACGACAACCTGGGCCCCGGGGAGAAAAGGGACGAGTCCGAAGGTCCCGGTGCGCGGCCGTACGTGTCGATCCTGTTCGAATGTTGCCACGTTTACGCGCGGGTCTATCGCGGGCCGGAGGAGATGGTGTACCGCGGCCGGTGCCCCAAATGTCTCCGCACGGTCCAACTTCGCGTCGGCCCGGACGGCACACCGGCCCGCTTCTTCCGCGCCAAGTGACGCCACTACGGAACAACCTCCTGCCAAGCCACAAAACGCGCCAATACCAACAGGCTTTCCGTCCGGTGCAGCGGGCAGCGTTCGTGATATAATCCATGCATTGCCGATGGGCGGCGTCACAGGCCCGCGCTCGCACGAACGGCCTTCATAACGAGCGCATAACTCATGCGTGATCCCAAGATCCGGCGGCACATCGCCGTCATGGCGGCGCGGTTGATGTACGCGCGCGAAGAGAGCGAGTACTTCACGGCCAAACGCAAGGCCGCGGCGCAGCTCGGCGCGGATTTCCGCTACGACCCGCGGGTCCTGCCCTCCAACCGCGAGATTCGCGACGAAATCCAGGCGCTGGCGCTGCTCCACGAAGGGCCAACCCGGGCCGCGGACCTGGCGGACATGCGTGTCGCCGCCCTGCGCATCATGCGGCTGCTGGCGGCGTATCACCCGCACCTGATCGGCAGCGTCGCGACGGGGCACGTGCGGCGGGGGTCGGATATCGACCTGCACGTATTCAGCGCGAGCCCGTCCGGCCTGGCGCACCTGCTGGAAATGCAGGGCTTCCGCTGCGAGATCGAGCACAAGCGCGTCATCAAGCACAACCAGGAGCGCCTGTTCACGCACATCCACGTGGCAGACCGCTTCAACTTCGAGCTGACGGTTTACGCCCCCGAGCTGCGCAACTACGTGTTCCGCAGCTCGATCACGGGCGGGCCGATCGTGCGGCTGACGACGGCCCAGCTCGAGCAGCTCGTCGCGCGGGAGCACCCCGACGCCGAGCTGGGGGGCGGCGAGGACGGCCCGGCGCGGCCGGACCCGTACACGCTGTGGCCGCTGCTGCTGGGGCCGCTGGCGGACGTGCGGCAGAGCGCGAAGTATCACCCGGAAGGCGATGCGCTGTATCACTCACTCCAGGCGTTCGAGTTGGCGCGCGAGCGGTTTCCGTATGACGTCGAGCTGAGCACGGCGGCGCTGCTGCATGACGTGGGGAAAGCGATCGAGCCGCGCGAGCACGTGGCGGCGGGGTTGGAAGCGCTGGAGGGCACGCTGACGGAGCGGGAGGAGTTCCTGATCCGGCATCACATGGACGCGCTGGCGTATCGGGCGGGGACGCTCGGTGCCAAGCTGACTCGCCGGCTGCGGGCGTCAGAGTGGTTCGAGGACTTGCTGGCGCTACGCGAAATCGACGACGCAGCACGCGTGCGCGGGGCCGCGGTGTGCACGGTCGAGGAGGCGGTGGAGTACTTGCAGGAGTTGGGGGAGACGGGGGAATGGGGGGCGTAGCGGGCGGCGGAGCCGAGAACGGAACTGTTGAACCGGTTACGTTCTCGGGCGCTGCGGTGTAAGGTCCGCCCGCGGGGTGGCTTTCTGGCGCTGCGGGGCGAAGGTCGCCAAGTTGTTCACGGCGCGCCACCCCCCTCTTGGCCCTGTTCGGCCGGCGAGGCGGAAAACCGGTTTCGGATGCGTTCTGAGCGTGCGGCGGGTGGGGCGGGGCGGGGGGAAGATGCTCAAAGGGTCTCGAACGGGGACGATAAAATCGCAGTTTGGAGCGCGTGGGGCGAAGGTTCTCAAGATGCTCATGTTTGTACGGGTCGTAAATGGGAATCTTCCGATAACCAGGGCCAGCCGGCGGGGGGCAGGGACGGGAAACGAGTAGCGAGTGACGAATAGCGAGTAACGAGTTCATAGAGAAGCTATCAGTTGGGCGGGCGCGGGGAGCAGCTGCGCGCGGACCTGGTAAGTATTCATCGGAAACGGGGCGAAAACCAGGCGCGGGGGGCGGGTTGCGCGAGATGGGCGGCGGCTGCGCGATTCTGGCGGTCGGTGGCGGAGATTCACCGTGAAGGACGCCGAGGATGCGAAGGCAGAACCTCTTTCTCAAACGCGGGGCCAAGGGCGTGCCGTGCCTGGCAGCAGGGGCGGTTGTGGCGGGGGCGCGGCGGGGCGAGAATGGTCCGCGGGGCGGAGCTGGCGAGCGATGGTGGCGAGGATTCCGCACAATCCGATGATGATGTTGCCGGTGGGGACGAGGATCGTGTTGCGCGGGGGGCTGGCGGCGCGGGATTCGGCGGCGGGGCAGCCGGCGGGGGCGGTGGGGGTGATTATCAAGTCGCCGGTGGATCAGCGGCATTCGTACCGGGTGCGGTTTCCGGATGGGAGCGAGGCGCCGCTGCGGCGGACGGAGTTCGTGTTGCTCAAGGAAGTGCAGGCGGAGGCGGCGGGGCTCCGGGCGGCCGTGATCGCGGATTTCGCGCTGCGGGAATACGTGCTTCGGCGCCGTGTTGTGGGCTCGCAGGTCTATAGGTCGGCCTTGGTAAACTTGGACCCGTGTCCGACGGCAATGCACGGCGTGCCCTGCGTGCCTCAGAACTGAAACATCGCCTTGGTCTCCTCGATGCGGTGCACCGTTTCGATGGCACTCAGCAGCTCTTGGTGGATGGGTCGAAACAGGCCGTCCACTGACTCCCGGATATGCGCCTCCAGGAGGCCGTGGCCCATGAGATCCTGGACTGTGAAGCAAGTACGCGGTTCAGCGTCTTCTGGTTTGCCCTCTGCGGTTGGCGGGAAGAGGTGGCGGAGCTTGGTGACAACCGGGTCCGTCATTGCCATGTGCAGGTGCATGCACCATCGCTCAAAGGCTACGCGGTCCGGCCCGAGGAGGCACCATCTGTTCAGCGCCGGGGGCCACGCCATTCTCGCGAACGTGGCCGTTGGGTCACCCGACAGTACAACGCGCAGCGAACCGAGAAGTAAGAGAGCAGACTCCCGGTTAGCGTGCCAGTTCATGGAAACGTCGTCCCGTTGCAGGTTTAGCGCCGCGAGGCAGTCAGGTATGAAGAACCACTCTAGAAAGCGGTAGCGGTCGATGGTGGCCAGGAACGTAAGCTCGTGCCGCCACGCCTGCCACCTAGCCGGCATGGCCTCGTAGAATCGGCGCGCTATGTCGTCGGGCCTCCCTTTGATGAAATGTGCAGCGTGGTACTCTTGGACACTTCGGTGGATGAACCTGCACTCTCCGCCTTCCTCCAATACCAGGCAGGTGATGGTGGTTATGTCCTGTAGAGCCGTCGCCGCATCCCCGTTGACCTGAACAGCGTGGAGCGATTGCTTCGTTAGTTCATGCAACTCCCCGAGGGTAAACGTGCCAGCGTCGGCCTTCCTGGAAAGGTAGCATAAAGCATCGAACGTGTCCTGGAGGGAGGCGTCACTCAGCCCGGACGCTCTCGGGCGGACGTATCCGGCCTTGAGTTTGTCGTGCCGCTGCAGGAGCAGCAGGAAGAGGCCATCGTAGAACGCGACCGTATTCTCAGGGATCGAGTGCTCGACCTTATACCGGATCATAAGCAGGGCGACCATCAGTGGCGTGGTCAGGAGGGATATTACGCTCGCGCCGATGCGCCTCACGCCTTCAACTACTTGAGTGGACAGCGCCTCGCTGTGCGCCAGGCAGTGCACGACGCCTTCATAGTCATCGCCCGCCAGCGGCGCAAGGTGAAAAACGCGAAACAGCGCGGACGCGGTGACACCGCTGTTCGGGCGCGACGAGATCAGCACCCGCGTCTTCTCGTGACGGCGGGAAAAGTGCTCGACGTCTGAGACTAGATTCGCGCGGCGGGTTTCCGGAACCTCATCGAAGCCGTCCAGGAACAGCGTGAGCTTGCCGTGCTGAGCGAGGAAGTTCAGCGTGTCCTCGTCTGTTTCTAGACCAAGGGATGCGAGCTCGTCGCGCAGGTGATCTGTAAGCGACTGCCCGTCACGAATTCGGCGCAACTCGACAAATAGTGGGATCACCTGGCCTCTCACGAGCTCGCGCGATGCCAGGTATCTGAAGAAGATCGACTTGCCCTGCCCAACAGTGCCTTCGATGATCAGGTTGCCATGGGATGGCAGATCGGCAAGGTCATTGACCACGACCGGTTTCTGGTCGACGAGCACCCTGGATGGGTAGTAGAACTTCGCGATGTCCACCGCCTTCTCGACCTGCCAAATGGTCTTGATGTTTCGGATATGCTTGAGCTTCTTGTAGGCCCCGTCGATCGCGGCCTTGGCCCGCCACCTGCTGAGCTGCTTGCCCAATTCGCCCTTGCCGAGGTCGTAGATATCTTCAACCAGCTTCTCGACGGCTTTTTTCACGGCGATGGCGGAACCTAGCGTGGCAGCAGGCATGGCATTCATCCCATCGTGATCTAGCGGTTGATCGGAACGGGTCGGAAGCTGGCTCGTCATGGTCGCTGGCCCATGTGATGCCCTGACTCCTGCGGGGGCCTGGGGGTAGCGGGGGTATCCTAGCAAGCGGCGAGACCACGGGGAAGGTGGGCGCGGTGGGCACCCAGGCGGATCCCGGCGGATAGGTGGGGCGCGCCGAGGTCGAGCACAACGGGTACGTGTTGGAGCAGCTCTATTCGCCGCTGGTTGTGCACACGACGCCGGAGCATGAGGAGCTGAAGGAGATCGGGCGCGGGTGCGTGACGCGGCAGCACGCGCACCACTATCTGGGGTTCGTACGGACGCAGTGGGGGTTGTTCGAGAAGGAGCGGCGGGTCAAGCCTTTGTTGTACGTCTATCGTGTGCTCCTTACGGGGATTCATCTGATGCACACGGGCGTGGTCGAGGCGAATCTCGTTCGCCTGAACGAGGCGTTTCGGCTGCCGTTCATCGACGAGTTGGTGGCCCAGAAGGTCGGCGGCGGCGAGCAAGGGGCGTTGCGCGATGCGGATTTCGATTTCCACGGCCGGGAGTGTCAGCGGCTGACGGCGGAGTTGGAGCGGGCACGGGATGGAAGTAAACTGCCGGATTCGGCGAGCGCGCGGACGCGGGCGGCGCTGAACGATTTGCTGCTGCGGGTGCGGGGGCGGGGAACTCACCACGAAGGAGCGAAGGACACGAAGGGCGGGCCCTGTAGCGGGGGAGGGGCGGACGATTTTGGAATTTGGATCGCGGCACGGAGGCTCACCGCGAAGGAGGCCGCGTGAAAACGGTCCGCACAGCGGACCCTACGCGTCGGGGGCGTCTCGGCGTAAAATGGGCGCATGGCGATTCGTCCGGAGATTCTGAGCAAGCAGCGGGAGTTGGCGGAGCTGTGCCGCAAGTACCGCGTGAAGACGCTGGAGGTCTTCGGGTCGGCGGCGATGGATTCGTTCGATCCGGCGCGGAGCGACGTGGATTTTCTGCTCGAGTTCGAGGACGACTCGGTCAGCGGGTACTTCGACCGCTACTTCGGGCTCAAGGAGGCGCTCGAGTCGCTTTTCGGGCGGCCGGTTGACCTGGTGACCGTGAAGTCAGTCCGCAACCGGTATTTCTGGGCTGCGATAAGCCGCAGCCGGACGCCCCTGTATGTCGCCTGAGAACCTGGCAGTAGTGGACGAGGGCGGTCAGGCGTAGGTCGGACACGAATTGGTCCGCACAGCGGACCCTACGAGAAGCGATGAGTAGCGCACCTGTTTCACCGGCGACGCCGGTGAATGACAACTTGAAGGGCTATCGCGGACCTGGGCGGGCGGTGTTGGAGCGGTTTGGCGTCGGGGTGTGGAGCGACGTGGAGATCGAGTCGGCGCGCGGGCATTTTCGCGGGCTGATTCTGCCGCGGTCGATCACCGCGGACGATAAGCACGTCGTGCTGAAGATCGCCAGCGGGTACAACGTGGGGATCGCGGCGGAGTCGATCACGAAGATGGTCGAGGTCGGGCGGCGCGAGGCGCATTACAAGATTCCGGAGAAGGAGTTTCCGCGCGACGCCGCGAAGCCGAACGTGATGCTGTTTGGCACGGGGGGGACGATTGCGAGCCGGCTGGATTATCGGACGGGGGCGGTGATACCGGCGTTCAGCCCGGGCGAGCTGTACGGGTCGGTGCCGGAGCTGGCGGACGTGTGCAATCTGCGGACGGAGAAGCTCTTCGCCGTGTTCAGCGAGAACATGGGCCCGCTGCAGTACGTGAAGCTCGCGCAGCGGATCGGGGAGGAGATCGCGAAGGGGGTCGACGGCATCGTGATCGGCCACGGGACGGACACGATGCACCACACGGCGGCGATTCTGACGTTCATGGTGCAGAACCCGCCGGTGCCGATCGTGATGGTGGGGTCGCAGCGGTCGAGCGACCGGCCGTCGTCGGATGCGGCGATCAACCTGATTTGTGCGGCGAAGACGGCGGCGGTGGGGGACATCGCCGAGGTGCTGGTGTGCATGTTTGGGCCGACGTCGGACGAGTACAACCTGCTGCACCGGGGGACGCGCGTGCGGAAGATGCACAGCAGCTACCGGTCGACGTTTCGGACGCTGTCTGACGTGCCGGTGGCGATGGTGTCGCCGACGAAGATTACGCACCTGCGGGACGACTACAAGCGGCGGCGGAAGGACCGGGAGGTCGTCATCAACACGGCGTTCGAGGAGAAGGTGACGATCCTGTATTACTACCCGAACATGCAGCCGGACGTGGTCGATGCGCTGGTGGAGAAGGGGTATCGCGGGATCGTGATCGCGGGGACGGGGCTGGGGCACATCAACAAGCCGCTGTACCCGGCGATTCAGCGGGCGGTGGCGGCGGGCGTGCACATTTACATGACGGTGCAGACGCTGTGGGGGTACTGCGGGATGTACGTGTACGACACGGGGCGCGACCTGATGAGCCTGGGCGTGGTGCCGGCGTCCAACATGCTGCCGGAGGTCGCGTACATGAAGCTGTGCTGGGTGCTGGGGCAGACGAAGGACCGGGCGGAAGTGCAGCGGCTGATGCTGACGCCGGTGAGCGACGAGATTACGGAGCGTGAGCCGTACAACGGGTATTTGGTGTACCAGGGGGCGATACCGGAGGTACAGGAGTTTTTGCGGACGATCAAGCGGTAGCCGCCGGCGTGCTCGGGCTGGCGGGTGGGCGATCACTCAACCGGGGGCCAGAGGATCCAGTCGCCGTCGGGAAGCGGCTTCGCTGGCGGGCGGCTCGGGTCCGGCGGGGGCTGCCAGTCACGGGCCAGACGGTTTGCCTGCGCCGCGCGGTTCGGGGCATCGGGCCCCAGGCTCGACACATCCGGCAGCCGGCCGCCATCGTCCTTGCGATCAACGCCGACCGAGTAGAGCAGCGGTTGCCCGTCGACCAAGCGATACTTGATGGGCCGGCCGTCGTAGCGGTCGGGTGGGACCTTCGGTAGCCACTGTGGCGTCAGGGCGTCGAGCGACGACGGGTAGTCCCCGTGTTGGCGGTGATACAGCTCGAGGGCCAGGGCCGTGAGCGTTGCGTCGCGGGTCTGCGTGGCGTATTCCGCGATGCGGCCGGCGTTGCCGAAGGCCGGCATGAGGATGGAGAGTGGCCAGTAGTGCAGCCGCGTTAGCGGAGAAGCTCTCATTGCGATCACCGTCTCATCGCCGGTGTCTTGCGGCGGGCATTCCCACAGCGGGAGGTCGGCCACGGCCTCGCTGCGGTCGATGCAGTCCCGGAACGCGGCGTACAGATCGCGCCGGCCGGCCATCACCGTGCTCGCCGCGGGGAACAACAGCTTGGCGAAGGCGCCCCCGAAGGGGGAGTTATCGCGCGACTGCCCATCGACCACGGATGCGATGCAGAGCAGCTCCGGGCGCGGGAGGCCGTCGCCGTGGCCGTCGTCGGTGTAGAAGCGCTGGAGGATGTCCTCGAACATGGCCCGTTCGCTGTCGAAGCGCACACGCAGGGAGCCATTGCCGACGGCGGCGAGCCGATGGGCGATGGCGACGAGTTGCTCGGGGCTGAAGAGCTGCGGGTGGTCGTGGAGCAAGGTGCCGAGCAGGTCGCAGGTGCGGCTCGACAGTGCGGCGGCGACGAGATCGCCGATCAGGACGCGTGTCTCGCGGGCGTGGTCGGCCATTTGCAGGATTGCGAGTATGTCCGCGTCGGCGCGCCCGGGGTCGTTCGTTTCCGCGGCGCGGTACGCGTCGATCGTCAGCAGGCGCGTGCCGTCGCGCAGCACGGGCAGCGGCGGCATGAGGAACATCACGAAAGCCGGGACTTGCACAGCCGGCTGCGCGGGTGCGCTCGCGGGCGGGGACGTGTAGCCGCGGTTGATCAGCCGGGCGTCCTCGTCCTGGAGCTGGGTGTTAAGGACCCAGGCAAGTTTTGGCATGGCGGCGGCCTGCCGAAACAGCTCCACGGACCGCGCGTTTTCGTCGACGAACTTGACGAGCGCCGGCCAGTCGGCGCCGCCGGGGCGTAGCGTCATGTTGGCGCGGCTGACCGGCCATTTGCCGAGGGCGAGCGCCGCTTCGCGGTAGACCGGCCAGGCACGCTGCGATTCTGGGACGGCCAGGGGGGCTGCGTTCCATTCGGCGGCGAAGTTCCGGGCGATGTTCGGCCGTTGCGTGAAGATGCGTATAGCCTGGACGGCGTACACGATGAGCATGAAAAGCACGAGGGCGCCGATCGTCCGCCGCGTGAGCCGGAGGGCCTTCCAAAGGACGGGGCGGTTTCGCCGTTTGGCGCGGCGGATCAGCTTGGCGGCCTGGGCGGGGTCGCCGAAGGACGCGGCCAGGTCGTCGGCGGTTGCGCCTGCGGCCAGGCCGTCCTGGAAATGCGCGAGCAGCTCGCGCGCGACTTCGAGCTTTTCACGGCGCCAGAGGCGCGTGCGACGAATCACGCCGCAGGTCAATTCCGTTAACGTGGGTGGCAAGCCCGCGGCGGCGACCATTTGCAGGGCGTCGAACGCCGGCGCGACGTGTCCGCACAGCAACTCCGTCAGGGGCGTGTGCAGGACGCGTGCCGCCAGCGAAGAGCGGTGTGGCTCCGGTTGGAGGGCGGCGGCACTCATGACGCCGCCTCCCAGCCAGCCGTCGGTCCGGGCAGAATGCCGAGGGATTGCATGGCGCGGACGATGGCCAGCCACTGCCCGGTCTGCTCGGCGAGTTGGGTGCGGCCGGAACGGGTCAGGCGGTAGTACTTGCGCTCGCGGCCGGAGGGGGCCGTGCGTTCGGTGCTTTCGATAAAGCCCTTGGCCTCTAGGTTGTAGAGCATGGGGTAGAGAGTCGACTGCCCCATGGCGAGCACGCCGTCGGAGCGCTTCGAGAGAGCCTCGATCAGCTCGTAGCCGTACATCTCGCGACGTTCGAGGAGCTTGAGGACGGCAACCGGACCGGCGCCACGCATCAGTTCACGTTCGACCCGCACGGCAAACCTCCCATGTCAGGGCCTTATGCTATGCCACGCATAGTATAGCACGCAAACCTTGGCGGGGCAAATGAACTTGGGCGGCCGACGCAGAATCTCTGTGTGGGGCGGTACGACCGCCCTACGGGCACGTCGTTCCGATCCGGGCCACGAACGGGTCGATGTCCGCGAAGGTGACGTGGGTGTCGCCGTCGCAGTCGGCGTTGAGCCACGGGCACGGCGCGTGGGTCCAGGCCGACTCGCCGGCCAGAGCCGCGACGAACGGGTCGATGTCGACGAAGGTCACACGGCCGTCGCAGTTCGTGTCGCCGTGGCAAACCGCGGGGGCTGGCGGCACCGCCCAGAACTGGACGTCGTCGATGTTCCAACCGGAGTATGCGAAGGCGCTGGTGCTGATTTGGTAGCCCCAGCGAACGTACACGGCGGGCTGGTTGTCAGCCGTGGCGGCGAGATCGTACTGCTTGAGCGACCACGCGCTGTCCGTGGTCGCGGTGGACCCGTTCGACCAGACCGCTGTCCAACTCGTTCCGTTGTTGGAGACCTGGATCGTGGCGTAGGCGTAAGGCTGATAGTCCGAGTTCAGCCAGCGTTGGAACTTGAGCGTCGTCGCGGCGTAGCCGGTGAAGTTGAACGGGCCGGCGGTGAGGTAGTACGGTCCGCCGGCCGTGGTCGAATAGTCGCCGCTGAGGTTGACGCCGTAGACGTTCGTGCCGGTCGCACCCTTGTTTGGGTCGTGATTGCCGTGGGCGGTGCCGCCGCCGCCGGTGGGGTGGCCGAAGGCCCACTGGCCCTGGGTGGTCCAGCCGGGGTTGGTATCGAGCGGGAAGCTCAGCACCTGCTCGGGGCCGTTGGGCGTGATGGTGAAGTCGGCGTCGGAAGCATCCTCGCCGGCATTGCCGTCGGCGTCGTGGGCGACGACTTTGACGCGAGCGTGGGTGGTCGCGATGTGGGGTACGGTCCAGGTGAAAGTGCCGTCGTTGGCTTCGCCGGTGGCGATGGTGGTCGGGAAGGTGGCGCCGCTGTCGGTGGACAGGTAGATGTCGATGCTGGTGACGGCGACGTCGTCGTGGGCGGTCCAGCGGATATCGAAGGGCTGTCCGCCGTACCAGACCTCGCCGCCGTTGGGTGCGGAGACGGTGGCGGTGGGGATCGGGTCGGAGGGGTAGGCGGGCACGTGCATGACGATGCAGTGCATGGCGCCGGCGGCGGTGATGATGCTGCTATTGTCGATCTGGTGGATGGAGTAGCCGGGCATGGCGGCCTGGAAAGTGGCGAGGGCCTGGGCGTCTTGCGCGACGTTGAACTTGGAGATGAAGACCTGGTCGTTGATGATGACGGCGTTGGTATAGGTGTAGTGGGTGCTGCCGGAGCTCCAGCCCGGCGTGCGGTAGACGGTGTAGCCGCGGGCGGTGAGGTCGGTGACGGCGGTTTCGGTGGTGGTATAGGGCACGCCGGTGGAGGAGGCGTACTGGCCGATGATGACCTTGTGGTCGCCGACGGGGAAGAACCACATGTCGATGTGGCCGGTCGAATCGAAGCTGCTGGGGAACCTGGTGTAGATGGTAAGGTTCACGTTCTCGTAGGCGGCGAAGAGGTCCTTGATCTGCTGGGCGGTGTAGCCCGGGTTCTCGTCCGTGATCAAGGTGGTCATGAAGGCGTCGCCGTTGGTGAAGAGGTGGAAATTGCCGCCGCCGTGCGTGAGGCCGATGTCGTATTGGGGGATGTTCCAATCGGCGGCGAGGAAGTCGTTGAACGCGTCGTCGTTGGGTCGCGGGCGGTTGTAGGTGTGGTCGATGATGGCGCGGTTGCCGTCCTGGAAGATGAAGCGCGGGCCGTAGTCGCGGATCCAGACCGTGTCGGTGATGCACTCGATGAACTGGACCTGGCTCATGTGGGCGCCGGCCGCGTTCAAGGTGTTATAGACGCTGGTGTGTTCGGAGGCGTTGTCGACGACGACCCAGACCGTCGCGGCCGGGTCGTTCGTCGTGATCCCGACGGTGAGCTGCGTCAGAACGTCCGTGTAGCCCTGCCACGAGATGAACAGCCCATCCATAGGCTCGTATTCGGCGGGCGTGTGGATTATGCCGGTGGGCGGCGTCAGCACGCCTCGGGGGGGCTGGGGCAGCGGCAGCAGGCGTTCCTCGGTCGTCAGGTACGCCGGCAGCGGGTGGGCGTGGTCGTGCTTGACCGGCGCGGGGACCGCGGGGGATAGCGGCGGCGCTGCCTGGGCGAGGCACCAAGCCGTCAGCAGAAGCGCGGACAGAACAGCGGCAACACGGGTCCTCATGGAAGCTCCTTTTCGCCTCGGGCCGGCGGAAAGCGCGGTGGGCATCCGGGGGATGATCCCAAACCAACGCTTGCCCCCATTCTAACGAAGCGCGGCGGGAAAACAGAAGCCGATTTGCCGCAGTGAGCAGCCGTTCCGAAAGAACGCGCCGGACGGCGCTCGCCCGAAGAGTCGCACCGTCCGGCGTTTACTTATGGCTCGTGCTTCGCCGCTGGGTAGCCCGTCGGCGTTATACCCGAGCGGATCTTACAGTCCCTTGTGGACCTGGTCGATGGCGAAGGCCGTGCCAGGGCCGTGGCAGGTCGCACAGGCCTCGCTGATCGTGCCGGGCAAGGTATTGAGCTGCGCGTGTATGGCGACCGCGTTCGTATCGTGGCAGGAGGTACAGACCACTTTCCAGATGCTCACGTCGTTGCGCTCGACCGGCGACATCCACGCGTCGGTGGCGTGGCAGGCGTCGCACTGCCGGGGCCCCAGCGGCATCGTGGGCAACAAACCGGTCGAGAAGTTGTCGAGGAACTTATCGCCGGCAATGACCTGCGCCAGGTTACGGGCGTCGTGGATCTTGTGGATCATGACCTTGAAGTCGATCGGGTCGTGTCCGGCACCCTCACCGCCGGCGGTGTGGCAGAGGACGCACTCGGTCACACTCTTGCGGGTGTTGCCGTGGAAGCGCAGGTCGCCGTGGCAGGCATTGCACTTGGCGTCGCTGACGAAGCCGGGATAGCTGGCGGCGGTTCCGCCGCTGACGATGCGGATCGCCGCCAGGCTGGGCGGCGAGGTTTCGGTGTAGTTGGTTCCTTCGAAGTTGAAGCGGCGGGTGGCGTAGACCAGCACGGTGTAACTCCCGCCATCGAGCGGGCGGCCCTTGAGGTTGCCCCAGCCGGCGGCGTACGTGAAGGTGTTCGCGTCGCCGATGGGAGCCGCGTAATTGGCCGGAATCCCCGCGGTACTGGTGAAGGTAAAGGGACCGAAGCCGGTGGTGGGCGCGAGGCCGCCCGTGAAGGTCACCACCGAGTTGGCGTCGGTGTTCTTAATCGAGACGTTTGGCAGGATCCGCTGGTAGTTCTCGACCGGCCCGGACAGCAGGAAGACGACCGTGCGGACGTCTTCCATCTTGACCGGCTGGTTGTTGCCGTCCAGAAGCTGGAAGGTCACGCTCGGCTTGTCGCCGACCTTGAAGAAGCCGCTGCCCGTGCTGTTGCCCACCGACTGCACGACGGTCTGCAGGCCGATCGCGTTGGCGGGGTTGAGCACCGGGGGCACGTGCACGTCGGCGATGGCCCAGCTCAGGCCCGGGCCATGACACAAGGTGCAGGCGGCGTCATCGAACTTGTGCTGCGTGCCGCCGGGGGTCTTGCGGAACGCGGCGTCGCCCAACTGGGCCTGCGTCAAGGTTCCGCCGGAGACCTCGGGCTTGGACGTATCGAGGATGGTTCCGCTCGTAAAATCCATGTCATCGTGGCAGGTCGTGCAATTGGCTTTGATGATGTTGGTGCCGGCGTAAATCTGGTCGACCTGGGCCGCCCCGGCGTGGCAGGTTGCGCAGTTGCGCGTCTGCTGGTTGAACCCGGTTCCGCCGGGCATGTAGGGGAATTCAATGTCGGAGAAATCGGAGATCGACTTTTGGAAGCCGCTGATCTCGTAGCGGTATGGATCCGTGCCCTTGGCGGTGGCCAGGACGCGCGGCAACTGAGCGCCGGCGTGGAGCTTGTGGATCAGGGTCTCGAACTGGATCGTGATGCCCGGGGTCTGCGAGGAATCGCCGGCGCCGTTGGTGTGACAGAGAACGCAGCCGGTGACCTTGAAGCGGTTGCCGCCGTGGACTCCGAGCTGTTTGTGGCACACGTTGCAGTTGTCCTGCAGCACAATCTGGCGTGGGGCGAGCGTCGCGCCGCCGACGGGGAAGTCGAAGGTGGCGTCGCCGGCGTCGTTGAGCGAAGCGCCCTCGACCATGAAGGTGCGGCGTGCCTCGATGCCGACGGTGTAGGTTCCGGGCGTAATCGGCTGACCGGCCAGCACCCCGGCGCTGAAGCCGGCGCTACTGACGTCGTTGACGGGCGCGGCATAGGCAGTGGGGAAGCCACCGGCGAAGGTGTAGGTGATCGATCCGCCGCCGTGATCGGTCACGCTGTTGGGGGCGCTCTCCGGGACAATGACGCGCTGGTAGTTGCTCGCGGGGCCGGAGACGTAGATCGAGAAACGGCTGAGTTCGGTGAAGTCGATCGGTTCACCAGCCTTGGTCTTGAGCGTGAAGGTGACCGTGAGGGGGCCGCCGACCTGAACGGGGCTCGACCCGCTTACATCCGTGATGGTGACGACCGTGCCCGGCAGATCGCTGCCGGCGCTGAGGCCCGGCTGCCCGGCTGGCCCGGCGGGACCCGTACCGACGATAGGACCGGTGACGCCCGAAGCTCCGGCCGCGCCGGCCAGGAGTGCGAGTACATCGGGCGAGCAACCGCCCATTATCAAGGGCGCCGCGATCGCCGCGACGATCATAAACGTCAGGATCGACGTTGCTGATGTAGGTTTCCTAAGCATACGAGCGCTCCACTTCCGGGTTAGAGATGCGGAGAACGTTGCTCCGACACGTAGGGCGCACAACGCGACCCGAACAGCCCATAGCCTCTACTAGAGTATCTGGGGACGCTGCGCGCCACACAATCGTCTTCGGGGGTAGTTTTATCGTCCGAGGTGGGGCGGGGAGTGCTCCGTGCGCGGTTACGCCAGGCTGTTCCTGATCGCGTAGCTGACCGCCTCCGTGCGGGATGCCAGATTGAGTTTGCGATAAACGCTCTTGAGGTGGGCGCGTACCGTGGACGCCGAAATCCCCATTTGTCCAGCGATGTCGTCGTTGCTCGAGCCGCGACCGACCAGCCGCAGAACGCGGACCTCCTGCTGGGTGAGGTTGGCGACGGAGTCCGGCGGCATGTGGCTGCTCGTCAGGACCAGGAGGCGCTTGGCGACCGCCTGCGACAGCTCCACTTGAACGCTGCGATCCGCCGTGACGTCACAGAACAGCAGGGCCCGGCCGAGCGGCGCGCCGGAGGCGCCGGTGCAGCGCGTCGCGATCACCCTCAACTCCAGCGGTTCGGGCCGCCGGACGGAGACCTCGGTGACGTTCGTGCGGTCCCCGTTGGAGCAGACCGCTTCCCAGAACGAAGCGAGTTGCGGGTCCTTGAGGATGGACGCGATGAGTCGGCCGACGCACTGGCCGGCGGGCACGCCGAGGAACTTCTCGGCGGCACGATTCAGCCAGGCGACGTGGTCCGTGGAGTCGAGCAACACGACGCCGACGGAGAAGCCGGCGACGGCCTGCGCGATCAGGCAGTCGTCGACGCAATTCCTGTGCCCTGGACTCGCTCCGTGCATGAGGCCGGCTCCGACGGCCGTTGGAAGGACGCACCCGACGCGTTTTGAGATTGTATGCGCGAGGGGGTGGGCCGGCCACGAGCTCGGCGCGGGGCCTGTTTTTCCCCCTCGCGAGATTCGGCGGGGGGAGTACAATCTGCCCGCGGCATATTGGGCGCGGCGTTGAGGCGCGGTCTCGCTGGTGTTTTCACGGCACTGTAGAGATGGCACGAGGCGACGACGGTCAGTCTGAGCGTGGCGCGCAAGCCCGGCGCGGGCGCGGGCCGCGGCCAGAGCCGTGGCTGGCGCTGGCGCTGCTCCTGCTGTGCGTGGGGGGCGTGCGGGCCGCGGATCCGGAGACCTGCCTGGTATGTCACCAGTTTCGGGGGCTAAGCCGGTTTGACGCGGAGAGAGCGGAGGTTCGGCTGCTCTTCGTTCAGCCGGAGTACACGCGGGCGCGACTCGGGCCGCACGGGCGACTGGCGTGCACCGGTTGTCACGCGCGTGCCGCGGTCAGTGTCATCCCGCACGAGCCGGTTGTGCCGGTGGACTGCACGCAGGCGTGCCACCTGGTCAATCCGACCGGCCTGGAGCGGCGTTTTAACCACGGCAACGTGGCCGCGATGCTGCAAGACAGCGCCCATCCGTGGAGCAAGCTGTCCGAGCTGAAATTCGCACGGGGTGCGCTGCTCGACCCGGGTCAGTCGTTGTGTCTCTATTGTCACGACGAGCCGGTGTTTCGCGATCCGACGCGGGCCATTCCGGTCCTGCGCACGCTCGGGGCGCGGGTGTTCGACCGGTGCGAGGTATGCCACGCGGACGTTGTGCCGGTGGACATCGAGTATTACGTCCGGCACATTGCTTCGCGCTTGCAGCCAGCGCGTCCGACGCTGGAGTTGGCCCAGGTTTGCGCGGTGTGTCACAGCGACGCGCAGGTGCGCGCTACGCATGACCTGCCGGACGCCGTAGCCAGCTACGTGCGCAGCTTTCACGGCAAGGCGGCGTTGCTGGGCGACCAGACGACGGCGAACTGCCTGTCGTGCCACGTGGGGGCCGGGCAGAACGCGCACCAGATGTTCGGGCATCGGGACCCGCGCTCGTCGGTGTATCCGAGCCGGGTGGCGAGCGCCTGCCGCAGCGAGACGTGCCACCCGGGCGCCAACCCGCGGTTCGCCGCGGCGGCGGTGCATCTGGATTTGCCGATTTCGCGGGGCACCTGGGAATTTGCGCTGGCGGCGGCGTTCATTCTGCTGACGATCGCGACGTTCGGCCCGTCGGCGATCATCGTGCTGCTCGAGCTTGGCCACATCCTGATCGAACGGCATCACCACCGGCGGCAGGAGGTTGAGCAACTGGCCCGGGCGGTTTTGCAGCATCCGGAGGGTCGGCGGCGGCTCGTGCGTTTCACGCCGAGCCAGCGCGTGCAGCACCGAGCTGTCGGCCGGCTTCCAAGGTGTTGCCGCGGGCCAACT
>PMMM01000080.1 GCA_003162245.1 Phycisphaerales bacterium | reverse complement strand
GCGCTCGCCCATGCGGCGCGGGAGCACCCGGTCCGCCAGACGTGTGAAGAGGGTGGTTTCGCCCTGGCGCGCCCCGCGCCGGACGTAAATCAGGCAAATCAGGATCATGACGGCCGACGCCAGCGTGCTCAGCGCCATGTAGCCAAACTGGGGATACGCCAACAGCCAGTTCACCGGCCAGCCATGGCCGGCCACGTCCGACCACGCCGGCGCGGGGGTCTGCCCGGTGACCACCATCAGCGCGAGCAGCGGGTGCGCCGGCGCCAGCCAGCTCATGTGCACCGGAGTGAGCACGCCGAGACCCGACGCAGTGGCCGGCGCGGCCGAGAGCTGGCCGAACGTCGTCTGCCCAACCGCGTAAATCCCGAGCAGGTAGACCGCCACGCCGCTGAAGAACGCGAAGATCGTCCGCTGCGTGCCGATCTTGAGGAAGCTGATCATGATCGCGATCGACCCGGTCACGAGCCCGGTGCACGCGGCTAGCCCGAAGCTCTCGAAGATCTCACGCGTCGTCACGCCGCCGTAGATCATGGTGATGCAGAAGATCGGCAGGCCCGCCAACAGCAGAGCCCAGACGAAGAACAGCCGGCTGAAGAGCGCGCCGAGCACGATCTGGGCGTTGCTCAGGGGCGTCGTGAGCAGGATGTGGAAGGTATTCGCGTCCTTCTCCTGCGTGATGGCCGCGGCGCAGAAAACAGGGGCGATGAAACACATTAGGAAAAGCTGCACGATGCTGACCGCCACGAAGACGGTTGTGGACTGCTTGGCGAGCTGCGCCAGCGAGCCGCCCCGCAAGAACAACCCGCCGGCGAACAGGAAGACGGCCATGAGGACGACAAGGTAGATCACGCGCGCCCACAGGTGCCGCGTGCGCTTGCCGCCGGTCGCGACGACGCGCACCAGGATCGGATTGGCCGGCAGCAGCCGCCAGAGCCAGACACCGATGTCGCGGAGGATGCCCATGATCGCCGTCGTCCCGCAGCGCTCAGGCCGGCTCCGATCCCCGCACCGGTTCCGGCCGAGAGCACTTGATTCCTCGTGACAGATTCTCCCGCGCGTGCGGAGGGGGAACAAGGCGAATCCGGCGTGGTACCGTCGTCGGACTGCGTCGGCGCCGAAACATTGTGCCCGTGGTCGGCGCCGTGGCCGTCCGCGCTTCCGCGGTCAGGACCGCAGGGCCGATTCCGTGCCGATCTGCAAGCCTGCGGGCGGCGCACCGGCGAGCGCGGTCTCCTGCTCGTCGAGGATCTCCAGGAGCGCGTCCACGACTTGCGGATCGAGGTCTTCGCTCGCCGCCGACTGCCGCAGCATCGCGCGGTACTTGGCCGGGGGAAATGCCGGCCGGTACGAGCGCGCCGTGCTGAGGGCGTCAAATACATCGGCGACGGCGATGATCCGCGGAAGCAGCGGAAGATCGTCGCCCTTCACACCGTCGGGGTAGCCGGTCCCGTTGGGGTGCTCGTGATGCCAGCGCACCAGCGGCAGGACACCCCGAAACGTCCGCAACGGCTGGAGGATGTCGTAGCCCACGATCGGGTGGCGCCGGATCAACGCCATCTCCTCCGGCGTGAGCTTCCCCGGCTTGTTGAGGATTTGGTCCGGAACGGCCACCTTGCCGATGTCATGGACCACACCGCCGATGGACAGCACGGAAATGTCGCCGGGCGCGACGGCCAGCCGACGCCCGATCTCGACCGAGTACGAGCTGACGCGCTCCACGTGCCCCCGGGTGTAGGCGTCGCGACCCTCGACGGCATTCGCGAGAGACGTAATGACCGCCGTCGCGTCCTCGAGCGAGTCGGTGGCGTGCTTCAGGCGATACGCGTTGGACAGGCGCGCCACGATTTCCCCGGGCGGCGCCGGAAACTGAATGCAGTCGTCCGCGCCGGCCGCGAAGATGTCCGCGCGCCGCTTCTCGTACCCGGGCGGCAGTACGAACAAAACCGAGACGAACGTCGTACGCGCGTCGAACTTGACATGCCGGCACAGCTCGATATACGGCCCGGGCGCGCTGTCGGGGGCCAGAATGATGGCGTCAATCTCCGGATTGGCCCGGAGCTGGCTGAGCACCCCGCTGGATGTCGGCGAGCGCGCGCAGCGCCATCGGTCGGCGCCGATTGCCGCCTCGACGGCCCACGTCATCTCGTCCGGACCGACCAGCAAGACCTGCCCTGAGATGCTCGAGGCATCCATCGAATCACCCTCCCCCCCGATAACCTCGCCGGAGGCGAGCTGCTGGCCTGATTCCCAGCGCAGCCGGCAACGGTGGCATCGGCCGGAGTCGCTGCCCCCTTAACCTGCGCTCGCGCAGCTCCCCGTTGCTCCTACTAAATACCCGGGGCCGCCGGAGCGATGATAAGTGAGCGGCGTGGGCCTCAAAGAACTGCAACACAAACGTAACAGGCTGGCGAACCCGCGGTTCACGCGTCGGAGAGGCCAAAAGCGAGGCAATCTGTGACAACATCGGTTTCGACGCCGGCCGTGGCCCCGGGGTCCACGGCGAGCCATCAGCAAGACATCCGGACCAGAATTGCAACTTTATCGTACCTGCCGACGACGGCTGCGGTGGCCTTGAAGTTCGTCGAGCTCGGCAAAAACCCCGAGGCGGAACCAAACGACTACGCCAGGGTGATCAGTGCCGATAGCTCGTTGAGCAGCAAGCTCCTGGCGCTGGCTAACTCCTCGTGGGCGGGCGTGCGCAACCGGGTCACGACCGTACGGATGGCGGTAAACCTGCTCGGGCTCGGCACTGTGCGGACCCTGGCCATCAGCTACTGCATGACCGGCCTGCACAACGAGCTGCACCTCTCACCGGCCGAATCACAGGCATTCTGGGAGGCCGCCTTGTGCAAAGCCGTGGCCGCCAAACACTATGCGCGGCTCTTTGACGCGAAAACCGCCGACGAGGCCTTCGTCGGCGGGCTGTTCCAGGATTTCGCGCTGGCGGTGATCTACTCGGTGCTGCGCGAGCCATACCTGGCCCTCCTGCACGATCCCGAAACGAATGTGCAGGTGCAACTCCAGAAGGAGCGGGAGCTCGTCGGCATGGACCATACCGAGGTCGGCCGCACCTTGGCGCAGAGGCTCGAGTTGCCCGAGGTCTACGTCGATGCGATCGCCTTCCACCATAGCTACGAGCGGCTCGCCGAGTTCGTGACCGTCGCGCCCGTGCGGGACGCCACGTATGCCGCCGGCCTGTTGCCGCATGTGTTCAACCGCTGGAACCAGGCCGACGCGCAGACCCTCGCCGAGTTCTTGAAAACCCATGCGCCCGCCACCGACACGCCCACGTACCTGGCCCAGGTCCAGACGGAATTCGCCGAGCTGTACTCGTTCTTCCATGAGGGCGACGTCCCGCAGGCGCAGCTCGCCGAGCTCGTGACACAGGCCTCACGCGAAGCCGCCGACAACACGACCGCGCTGGTCGGAAAGGTCAACGACCTGCTGCGCGAGGCCGCCACGATGGGGACGCAAATGCGCACCGCGGTCACAAACCTCGAGAACCAGGCCAGTTACGATGCCATCACCGGGGCCCTGACGCGCCCCGCCTTCGCCAGCCGCGCCCAAGACATGCTGGCCACCGCCGCCCGCTACGGCACCAGCCTCGCCGCCGTGTACCTGGACGTGGACCGCTTCAAGGCCGTGAACGACGAGTTCGGCCATGCCTTCGGCGACCAGGTGCTCAAGGCCGTTGCCGAGGCCGTGAAAGGCGCCCTGCCGCCCGGCGCCCTGTTCGGACGACTCGGCGGCGACGAACTCGTCATCCTGATCAGCGGGTGCTCGGCCACCGAGGCCAAGCAGGTCGCTGCCCGGATCGTCGCCGACGTGGCCGCCGAACCGGTCCAGGTCGGCCATCGCTCGCGCACCGCGACCGTCAGCGCCGGTCTGTTGCTCGTCCCGCCCACAGAGCACTTGCAGGTCCTCGACCACTTGCTTGACGCCGCCGACAAGCTCATGTACGTGGCCAAACGCGCCGGCGGAAACCAGGCGGAGTCACGCACGGTCTGAAGTTTTTCGGCCCGACACGGGGCCGTCCCCCCGGGGCGGCCCCTGCGCCCGGCATCCAGGCCCGCGACGGAACGGCGAGATCTCCCCTCAGCGCTGCGGAAGCCGCCTGGCAACCGGCGACGCCCACGCGCGGTCTCCACGCCTCACTGCACAATCCCCTTCGTCAGCCGCATGAACGCCGTCTCCAGGTTCACCTCCTCCGGCTTGATCTCCTGGATGCGCAGTTTGTTGGCCAGCATCGCCTCCGCGATGAAGCTGAAATCAGTTGTGTCGGTCGTGAGCGTCAGCACGATCTCCCCGTCGCGCAGATGCACACCCTCCACGTTCGGCAGCGCCGCCAGCACCTCCTGCGCCCGCTGCTGGTCGTCCGGCGTGACCACGTGCACGACGGCGCCCGTCTGCGCCCGGCGCACCGCCTCGCGGACCGAGCCCTGGAACACCATTTCGCCCTGCTCGAGGATGCCGATGCTCGTGCACAGGTCGGCCAACTCCGGCAGGATGTGCGAGCTGATCAGGATCGTCTTCCCCATCCGGTGCAGCTCCTTGAGCAGCTCGCGGATCTCGATGCGAGCCCGCGGGTCGAGGCCGCTGGCCGGCTCGTCCAACAGCAGCAGCTTCGGATCGTGCAGCAGCACGCGCGCGATCGACAGCCGCTGCTTCATGCCGCGCGACAGCGAATCGACCAGCGCGTCGCGCTTGAACGTCAGGTCGGTCAGCTCCAGCACGTCGCCGACGATGCGGTCGCGCTTCTTGCCGGTGATGTCGTACGCGCTCGCGAAGAACTCGAGGTACTCCTGGACGACCATATCCTCGTACGCCCCGAAGAAGTCGGGCACGTAGCCGATCAGCGGGCGAATCTTGCGGTTCTCGTAGCCCACGACCTGCCCGCACACCCGCGCCTCGCCCCACGTCGGCTGCAACAGCGTCGCCAGAATGCGAATCGTCGTCGTCTTACCAGCCCCGTTCGGCCCGATGTACCCGAAGCACTCGCCCTCCTCGATGTTCAGGTGGAGGTTGTTCAGCGCCACGAGCTTGCCGTACTTCTTCGTCAGGTTGATCGTCTGGACAATCACGGAGAACTCCCCTCCCCGGCGGCCGGCGGGCTGCCGACGTAACGGATCGGAATCTGCACCCGGTAGATCGTCAGGCCGGCGTATGCCTTCTTCGGTTTGTCGTCCACGGACAACTGTGCCGGGCCGGGCGCGTTGCTCCAGCACAGCAGGATCGCCTGCCCCGCCTCGCGGCCGCCCAGCAGCCAGTGCGAAATGTCCAGCCGCGGCAGCCCGTCGGTACTCAAGTCCACGTCCGGGCTGTCGAAGTCCTTCCCGCGGTTATGCAGACAATAGTTGCGGGTCGAAGCCAGCAGCGCCGCACGCACCGGCCGGTCGAGCGTACTGGTCAAGCTCATCACGCTCCGCCAACGTTGCTGCTCATCCCACAGCGTCGCGAGGTCCGGCATGTCGCTCCGTCGCCGGTCGGTCCGGGCCAGCCAATCCTGCCACGCCCTGTCCACCTCGCCATACTGCACCGCGCCCAGCCCATCGGCGCGCTGCCCAGCCGGAATCCGCCCCAACCCCACCGCCAGAATGTCCCTCGCCGGCGGAATGACCTTGAGGTCCGGCTGCGCGACGATCGTCTCCGGCAGGCCATACGGCTTGGTCACGCCCGCCGCCCGCGGCACGCCTCCGTCGTCCTGCCGCGGGTCGAGGAAGAGCAGGTACGCACCCTCCAGGTCGGCGCTCAGCTCATTGAGAATCCAACTCGCCGGCGTCAATCGCCCGGTCCCGCGGTCCACGACCAGATCGCCGCGGATCGACCCGTCCAGCTCCCCATGCCAGTATCCCTCGACCTGCTTGAGCGTCGCCCGCAGCAGCACGTCATCGAGGCGGCCCTTGAGCGGCACGCCGGCGAAGCGGGCCGGCGTCACGTAATAGGCCACGTTGCGCGGCGCCCGGGCCAGCGGCCGCAGGAAATCGCCCTCGCCCGGCAGCGACAGCCGGGCAAGCTGCCGCGTGGGGCTGCGGTACCCGAACCAGCACGGCCCGCGCGCCGCGCGGTCGCCGGCCTGCAAATCGACGATGCACAGCGACTGGACGCCGCCCGAAATGCCCTGCATGGCCCGAACCGTGACGAGGCTCAACGCGCTGGCCGCGATCGCGCAGAACGCGAACGCCGTCCAGCTCTGGTGCGCCAGCTTGCGCCGCTTGAGCCACGCCCAACTCGCGATCGTCGCCAGCACGATGTAGCCCCCGACGAACAGGAACGCCAGCAGCCCGCGGACCGCCGTCGCCGTGCCGAAGCTGATCGGCTCCGTCAGCGGCTCGTAAAGATACTGCGGCTCCAGCAGCGTCGTGGTCATCGAGTTCTGCGCCTGCTTGAACTTCTCCGTGTACTCGTTCAGCTCGAGCAGCGCGGCGAAGAACTTGTCCTCCGCGAGCACGACGTGCGTCGTCAGATCGCGCAGGCTGGCCGCGGTCGCCACCACGCGCCCGGAGCCGGCCGTCCGCATCGTGATCAGGTTGATCGACCCCTGCGGGCCGGATTCGCCCAGCGTCCGCACGGCCCCCTCGGCCAGGTCAGCGGACGTCACCACCACGGGGTTGTCCAGCTCGCGCGACCGCACCGCCGGCGCGGCCATGTGGTCGAAGAACGTCCGCAGGCTCGTCGCTTCGATCTGCGTCCCGCGCCCCTTGACGGGCATGATCGCCGCCAGAGCGCTGTTCTCCTGGATCGCCGCCCAGCTTGCGCCGATGCCGACGATCAACTGCCCGCCGTTCTGCACCCACTCGATCAGGGCGTCGACCTGCGCCGTCCGCTGCAAGTCCGCCGCGCTGGGCTGGTCCCACACGACCACGTCGACCGCCTCCAGCCCCAGCCAACTGTCCGGCAGGTCGGCCGCCGCCAGCTTCGACACCGCCACGTTGCGGTAATACGGGCGCGCCGCGTCCGCCCGCTGCCCCGGCGTCCAGTTCGGCGTCGCCAGCAGGTTCAGCGCCACGATCTCCTGCGCGCTGAGATCCAGAATCAGCAGGTCGTCGTTCGACATCGTCTCGCACGGCGGCGGCGGAAACGGCAGCTTGTCCACCGATTCCCCGCGCTCGTCGAGCACGTCGACCTCGGCCGGCAGCTCGTTACCGGCGTTCGCGACCGTGTAGCACCACACGCGCTTCTTCTTCTCGCCGCCCTCCGACGAGAGCGTGACCTGCGGCTGGCCGTAGACCACGCGGTCGCCGTCCAGGTCGATGCCTTGGACTTGCAGCTCCCGGGTGTACAGCCCCGTGCCCTGAACCGCGAACTGCACGCGCACGGGGAACCACTGGCCCGCCCGGATGCACCCGCCGGACCGGCCGGCCGCAAATCCGACCGCCTCGACCGCGCCCTGCACCGGCTGACCGCGGGCCGCGCAGACCCACGCCGCCGCCAGGCTCAAAATCAGCAGCCGCACTCCCCGCATGGGGGCCTCGACCTCCGTTCGCACATCCGCCGCGCAACCGGCATGTTTGAATGCCGCGCAACCGGCGTGCTTCTATTATGTTACGCGATCCGCCCCCGTGCCATTCCAATTTGCACCCATTCTCCGCACGCCCGTCCGAATCTGATCGCGCAGCGCCAGCAAGCGCCCTTCGGCGCCGGCACGAAGTCGTGAGAACGCGCGCAGATCGCCTTGACAACGGCCGCACGCCATAGTATGGATTATGTTAGGCTGCGAATTCGCGTGTACAGGGGCCGATCGATGCGCTCTGGCCGGGCCGCTGTCGAGGAGACGTATCCCTTGTGGTCGCCCGTCGACGCATCGTGCCTTGAGCAACTCGTGGCCTGCGCCGCCTTCCTAGCGGGCCGCCGGACGGCCCTCACGCCCGCTGAGCAGCGCCTCGTCATCGCCGCACCCGCGCCCGACCGGAAGCTCGTGCAGTCCTATGGCGAGCGAATTGGCGCCGGTGCCGACCCGCTTGGCGACACGTATTGTCGCCTCCGTCCCACACCCGTACGCCGCGCGTCCGGCGCGATCTATACCCCTGCGGTCATCGTCGCCAGCATGATCGAATGGGCCGCCCGCGCCGGCACGCCAGCGCGCATCGTGGACCCGGGCACCGGCTCCGGCCGGTTCCTCGTCGCGGCGGCTGAGCGTTTCCCGCGCGCAGCGCTGGTCGCCGTCGACACGGACCCCGCCGCGTTGCTGCTACTGCGGGCCAACGCTGCCGTCCGCGGCTTCGCGCACCGCCTGACCGTCAATCTGGCCGACTACCGCGATATTGGCTTGCCGTCGATCGATGCACCGACCCTGTTCATCGGTAACCCGCCGTACGTCCGGCACCACGATATCGCGGAACGCTCGAAAACGTGGTTCGCCCGCACCGCCGCGCAGTACGGCCTCAAAGCCAGCAAGTTGGCCGGCCTCCATGTCCACTTCTTCCTGAAGACGCGCCAGCTTGCCCGGCCCGGCGACTACGGGGCCTTCATCACGTCGGCCGAGTGGCTCGACGTCAATTACGGGTCGGTGCTCCGTTCGCTGCTGAGCAACGGCCTCGGCGGCACGGCGATCCACATCCTCGCGCCCGAACTACAGCCCTTCGCCGATGCGATCACCACCGGCGCGATCACCTGCTTCAAAGTCGGCGACTCGGCCGCGCAATTGCGGGTTCGGCGGCTCACGACCCTCTCCGATCTCAACGGCCTGACGGACACCGCTCGGGACGGCGTCCCCTGGTCTACGCTCCAGCGGGCTCGCAAGTGGTCGACCGTCACGCGCAGCACGCCGCGACCACAGGCGGGTTTCATCGAGCTCGGCGAGCTGTTCCGGGTCCACCGCGGCCAGGTAACGGGCGCAAACGACGTCTGGATCGCAGGACGGTACCCGGGCGCGCTGCCGGAACCGGTACTCGTCCCAACGGTTACGCGGGCGCGCGAATTAATCGCGGCGTCCGAGGTGCTCGCATCGTCCGAGCGGCTGCGTCGCGTGATTGACCTCCCGGCCGACCTCGCATCGTTGCGCCAGCCCGATCGCCGGTTGGTCGAGCGTTTCCTCGAATGGGCTCGCCGGCAGGGTGCCGACGAATCGTACATCGCCCGTCATCGCACGCCGTGGTGGACGGTCGGCCTGCGTGCTCCCGCCCCCATACTCTGCACGTACATGGCCCGCCGCGCGCCCGCCTTCGTCCGCAACGCGTGCGGAGCCCGCCATTTGAATATCGCCCACGGTCTCTACCCTCGCGAGCCGTTGCCCGAGCCCGTCCTCATAGCCGTCGTTCGCCACCTGAACGCAAACGTCGCCGTCGCGGCCGGCCGCACCTACGCCGGCGGCCTTACGAAGTTTGAGCCCCGAGAGCTTGAACGACTGCACGTTCCCAGCTTACAAATGCTCTATGCAACAGCCGAGACAGTGGACACTCGATGAGCTTGGCGCCGACGCGACCGCGGCTGCGGCCGCGTTCCGCTGCCAGCGCCTTGATGAGCCGCTCGGCCTGTATACCGGATTCTTCGACGCATTCTGCCCTGTCTTTCGATCTCTTGTAGCGCAACTCCCCACGCTCCGGCGTGACGAGAGCGCGCTGCCGGATCTCATGACGACCGACGATGCTCGCACGGCGTTTCGCTACCTCGGTGCGCCGCCCATCTCTGAAGACGACCTTAAGACGCTCGCCGAATCCAGGCTCACCCCGGGAAAACTGCGCGATGATCCGGAGGAAGCCCGGCGCGTACGTGACACCGTGTTGCACATCATCGACCCCCATCGCTTTCCTTGGATTCGCGAAGACCGCGCCCCGTCCGAGCGTGAACTCGACATCGCCATCGTCGCATCCGCGGCGCTGGTTGCAGCGCAGAAGGTCCAGACACGCCGCCGTGGCGACGCCAAGAAACAGCAGGAAAGCCGGGTAAAGACGCTACTGACGGAAAAGGGCTTCACGGAGGTCGCGCGCCGCGACATCAAGCTCCTCGATGACGCCCCGGCGCCCGGCGAGTTCTGTCCCGAGAGCAAACTGGGGGACACCAAGGCCGATGTCGTCGTGTGTCTCCGCGACCGCCGCGTGATGGCCATCGAGTGCAAGGTCTCGAACAGCGAGGTCAACTCCTTCAAACGCGTAAATCACGAGGCCGCCGGAAAGGCGCAGGTGTGGCTCCACGCATTCGGTGCGGCGGGCGTGGTCCCCGCGGCCGTGCTGGGCGGCGTCTTCAAGCCCGCGAACCTGCACACGGCCCAATCGAGCGGCCTCGCCCTCTACTGGCAGCACCGCCTCGCCGACTTGTCCCACTTCCTCGGGACCGCCGATTAGCCGCCGGCGGCCTTCCCACCGCCCAACCCCGCCCGCGCCAATCCGAGATCCAACCCCCAAATTCCAAAACCGCGCAGAATCCGCCGAACTCCACCAACCCCCAACAAACCGCCCGTTTTCTTCCCCGCCGCCCCGTTCTTCATCTATACTATCTAGGTTCGACGGCGCCGATTCCCCGTCTGCCAGCGCCGCCGCTTCGTGCCCGCGTGCCTTCGTGCCTGTGCGGCGTCTGACCGCTGATAGCTGATAGCTTTTCTATGAATTCGCCTCTGACCAACTCACGGTCTTCGCGTCCTTGGCGCTCTTGGCGCCTTGGCGGTTTCCTTGCCCAACGTCCCGATAATCAAGTGTGCCAAGGGGG
>PMMM01000125.1 GCA_003162245.1 Phycisphaerales bacterium | reverse complement strand
CGGAGAATGCGGTTGCCCTGGCGTGTATCGCGGGGTGTGGAATCCGCACCGGGAGCGTAGCGCGCCGCGCCCGCAAGACCGCACGCTGGCTGCGGAAAACCACCCGAAACCGAATGATTCTGGGGCGATTAGGGGGCGGCGGGCGCGGCCGCTTCGATCTGCACGACCTCGACCCGCTGATTGGTACGGTGACCGGCTTCGTTATACGTCGTCGTTGTCACGCGGTCGGTGTCGGCGCACGCCGTCAGGCGCAGCCGGCGCCACTCGAAGCCCTGGGCCACCATTTCCTTTGCGACCGCGAGCGCGCGGTCGTACGAGAGTTGCATCCCGCGATCGTCGCGCTCGTACGCCTCCGCCGCGCTACAATTCCCGCGCACTTCGAGAATCGTCTGGCAGCCGCGGAACTGTCGCACGAGCTCGGCGGCCGCACTGCGGCCGGCTGGTGTCAGGTCGGTGGCGCCGGCTTCAAAGGGGATGAATCCGCCGGCATTGTATAGGCCGGTGCGCCGGACAGACTGTACGTCGCGTTCGCGGCCCTTAAGGCCCTCCTGTTGTGCGTCACTCTGGCCCATGACGCGCATGCGCAGCCGCTGGACGAGGAGCCAGTCGTGCGGGTCGGTGGAATTCAGGTCGACGGGGTTGTTGAAGGCCTGCCGGATTGAGAGGGCGAAATCGAGCTGCTCCGCGGTCGGACCGCCGGTGTTCTCGGGACCTTCCTTGGCGGCTTCGCCCTTGCCGCCGCCGGGGGCCTTCATCGCCAGCGCGAACAGGATCACGAAGAAGCCCATCTGGAGCATGACGTTGTCGGCGAACGAGATCAGCCACTCGGGGGCGCCTTCGTGCGCCTCCTCGTGCGACCCGCCGTGCCCGCCCGCCGCGTGACTGCCGTGTGACGAGCCCCCGTGGCCGGCGTGCGCCGTCGCGCCGTGGTTCGCCGCGCCTTGCGCGGCCTGCTCGGCTTGGTCACGTTTCTCAGCCATTTCGCCCACTCAGGAGCCGGGGTCAGACGCGGCCCCCGTTTACGTCGGGTTCACTTTCGCGCGGACGGAGTGCGGCAGGAAGGCCAGCATTTTCTCCATCGTGACGCGCGGGTTGTCGCCGACGCCGATCGACAGCAGCCCCTGCAGCATCATCTCGCGATTGACGATCTCCTCGGACGACCGCAAGGAGAGTTTGTCGCCGATCGGGCCGGCGACGGCGTTCGCCAGGATGGTGCCGTACATGGTGGCGACGACGGCCACCGCCAAACAGTGCCCCATCTCTTCGACCGCACCGCCCAGCTTGCCGAACATGCCGATCTGGCCGATCAGGGTGGCGACCAGGCCGTATCCCGGGGCGTAGAGCTTGACCAGGTCGAAGAACTTCTTGCCCGCCTTGTGTCGCTCCTGCATCGCGAGCACTTCCATGCGCAGGCTGGTCTCGATGGTCTCGGGTGCCGTGCCGTCCACCAGCATCTTCAGCCCCTGCGCCAGGAATCTGTCATCTAAGGCATGGATGTCCGCCTCCAGCGCCAGCACGCCTTCGCGCCGCGACTTCTCCGACAGCGCGACAACCTGCTTGATCACGGCGCTGGCGGGCTGCGCCTTGTGGAACAAGAACCGGCGGACGTAGCCCGGGACACACTTGAGCTTCTCGAGCGGCATGGCCATCAGCGCTACGCTGATCGTGCCGCCGAACACCATGACCATGCCCTTCTCGGAGTAGAACATGGCCCAGTTGCCGCCCGAGGCTCGGAGGCCCACGTAGAAGCAGGCGGCGATCCCGATGAGACTGCCGATCAGGCTCGCTTTATCCACGCGAAGCGGCCCTCGTCGTTTGTCGTTTGCTGATTCGCCGCCACGCCGCGGCGCGATACAATCCCGCGTGAGTCATCGGCCGGAATGACGGGTACCCCGAGTTATGCAGGGCTGTGGATGCGCGCGCCGCGTGCCGGGCGCATTTCTCGGACGACGGGTGCGATGGAGCGCGGTCTGACGGCGCTGTCCTATAAGCGTAGCCGTGGCCTCGGCTAGGGCGGCGGCTTGTCCGCCGTGGTGGCTCGTGCGTCCAGCCGGGCACGGGCGTACCCGATCACGCCCGGCAGGACCGAGATGAAGATGATCGCCAGCACGACCAGGGAGAAGTGCTTTTTGACGAACGGGTGCCCGCCGAAGAAGTACCCCGAGAACGTGCACGCCCCCACCCACAACGCCCCGCCTGCGACGTCGAATGGCAGGAACCGGCGATAGGTCATCCGCCCCAGGCCGGCCACAAAGGGCGTGAATGTGCGGACGATCGGCACGAACCGCGCCATGATGATAGTCTTGGTCCCGTAGCGCTCGAAAAACGCGTGCGTGCGCTCGATGTACTCCTTCTTCACGAGCCGCGTCTTCTTCGCCTCGAGAATCCGTGTGCCGAAGAACTTACCGATGAAATAGTTGCTGTTGTCCCCCACCACCGCTGCACACCACAGCAGGCCGAACAGCAGCGCCAGGTTCAGCGAGCCCGCCCCCGCCAGCGCCCCGGCCGCAAACAGCAGCGAGTCGCCGGGCAGGAATGGCGTCACCACCAGGCCCGTCTCGCAGAAGATGATCACGAACAGGATGAGGTAGGTCCAGGTCCCATACTGCTGCACGAGCTCGAACAGGCTGGTGTCGAGGTGCAGGATGAACTTGGTGGCGAAGTGCCAGAGTTCCATGGCGCAATCCTGATTGGCTAGGCCAGCGCACGGCCCCGGACTGGCGTCCGGGGTTCGGATCGCCGGGCGCCGGCGGAAACCATCGCCGAATTCGGCGCGATTGGCAAGGCATTTGGTCCCGTTACAATCCGAGCCCCCGGTGACTGGCGGGTGTCACGCGGGGCGAGGCGCACGCGATGGAACAGGGCTGGGCTTGGTGGATCGGCTTTAACGCCGCCGTGCTGGTGATGCTGGCACTGGACCTGGGCGTGATCCACCGCAAGTCCCATGAGGTCAAGTTCAAGGAAGCCATGTTCTGGAGCGTCGTGTGGACGCTCGCTGCGGGGGTTTTTGATCTTGGGCTGTGGCTGGGGTGGTTCGGGACCTATCCGCCGGAGGCGCGTGGCCGGGCGGCCCTGGAGTTCCTCACCGGCTACCTGATCGAGCGTTCGCTGAGCTTCGACAACCTGTTCGTCTTCGCCGTCATCTTCACGTATTTCGCCGTCCCGCGCATCTACCATCACCGCGTCCTGTTCTGGGGCATTCTCGGGGCCCTGATCTTCCGCGCGGCCTTCATCTTCGGCGGTCTGGAGCTCATCAACCGCTTCGAGTGGATGATCTTCGTCTTCGGTGCATTCCTGATATTCACCGGTGTCAAGCTGGGCCTGGCGAAAGACCAGGAGATCCAGCCGGAGAAGAACCCGATTGTGCGGCTCATGCGGCGGTTCGTCCCGCTCAGCCCGGGCTATGTCGGCGGGAAGTTCCTCGCGCGGGTCGACGGGCGGCGCTTGGCCACCCCCCTGCTGCTCGTGCTGGTTTTCCTGGAGACGACGGACATCGTGTTCGCGCTCGACTCGATCCCGGCCGTCTTCGGAATCACGCGCGATGCGTTCATCGTTTTCACGTCCAACATCTTCGCCATCCTCGGCTTGCGGGCGCTGTACTTCGTGCTTGCGGCCTTTATGAAGATGTTCGCGTACCTGTCCTACGGTCTGGCGGTCCTGCTGGTGTTCATCGGTGCCAAGATGCTGGCCGAGCCGCTCCTCCATCAGAAGATGCCGGTCGGTGTCTCATTGGGTATTGTGGCCGTCATCCTGGCGGTCGCAGTCGTCGCGTCCATCCTGAAGCCGCCGCGGCCGCGCGCGGGCGTGACGCCGTAACACCTGCAACGTAGCGCGGCCCCCCGCCGCAGAACTTGGGAGTGCGGATGATGGAAACCGAATCGCTGTTGCAGCTCCATGTCGGCGAGTTCCTCGACCAGCTTGCGGGCCAGAATCCGACGCCCGGCGGCGGAAGCGCGGCGGCGCTGACCGGTGCGCTCGCTGCGGCCCTCGGCCGGATGGTCGCCGCGTTCACGCTTGGAAAACCCAAGTTCGCGGCCGTCGCGCCACAGGTCGAGGCGCTCGCCGCACGGCTGCAACGGGCCGAGGAGATGCTGCGCAGGCTGGTCGACGAGGACGCGGCGGCATACAGCGTGCTGGATGTGGCGTTCAAGCTCGATAAGGCTGACGCACAACGGCCTGCACGCATTGCCGAGGCCGCCGGGCTGGCGGGCAGCGTGCCGCTGGAGACCGCGACGCTGGCCGCGCGGGTGCTCGATGACCTGACGCAACTGCGCGCGATCGGAAACCCGTTGCTGTGCTCGGACGCCGACGCCGCGCGGCAGCTCGCTTACGCCGCGGTGCAGGCGGCGGGGGCCAACGTCCGGGCGAACCTGGCGCTGATGACGGCGGAGGAATCGAAGCCTATCGCGGCGCAGTTGGATGCGCTGCTCGCGAGCCAACGACCGCCCGTGGCATAGAACCGTGTGCGGCCGAAGTCGGCGGCCAGCGGCTGCTACCGAGGTTTCAGCAATGGCGGCAGGCGGTCGGGGTGTGGTGCCCGGGCGCGGACGAGATACGCCTCCAACCACCCGCGGGCTTTGTCGGGGTTCATCTGGGCGTATAGGATCGCCTCGTGGTCCAGTTCGTTGATGCGGTCGTTCGCGGCCCGCAGGGCATCCATGCTGATCCGCAGCGCGGTGTCGACCGGCATGCGCTCGGGGTTGATGTCGAGGCCAAAGTAGCCGCGGTAGCCGTACATCTTGAGCGTGTATAGGAGCGCTTCAAGCTGCTCCGGCGCGACCGCGCCGACGTTGAGGTCCTGGTCGTAGTTGCCGAGCGGCTGGCTGTTGCAGTGCGTGTGCGCGAGGCGGCCCTCCGAGAGCGGCCAGCTATAGGCGTACGCCAAGTCCTCGAACCCCATCAGCACGTGGCCGATTTCGGGATTCAGGCCGACGAGCGCGTGCCCTTCGTCCAGCAGCTTGCGGTTCTCCGGGTGGCGGAGCTGCCGCTCGACGCGCTGCGCCAGGAGCAGACCCTCGGGCGTGGTGCCGTAGAGGATGTGCCCGCGCGGCTCGTAGGGCTTCGGCTCAAACGCGATGCGGACGCCGGGGACCGCATCCAGCGCCTCGGCGAGGCCGTCCGCGAAGCGGTCGCGCAGCGCAACGAAATCGACGCCGAAGGGGTTCTCGTAGCCGTCAATGCCGGGCCAGACGATGGCGAAGTCCGTGTCGAGCTGCTTGTTGAGCGCCAAGGCCCGCTTGGTCCGCTCCAGGGCCACCTGCCGGGGCTGCTTGAGCGGGTTCGACAGCGAGCCCCACTCGAACTGCTCGTCCCAGAAGAGCAGCGGGATCACAGTGATGACGCGGATGCCGGTCGCCGCCGAGAACTTCTTCCAGGTCTCGATGTTGTCCTCGTTGATCTCGTTGGGGTAATGGGCCTCAAGCCCCGTGAGGCCGTAGCTCGCGAGCCGCGCCGCGATTTCCAAGCGTTGCTCGATGTCGCGCGCGGGTCCGTAGCGCTCATGGAAGCGACTGCCCGCCGGCGAGAAGAACCAGATGCCGGCGGAGAAGCGCAGGTCGAGCTCAAACGACTGGAGGTGCTTGAGCAGCGCTTGCGGGTCGCGGCGCGTCGCTTGTGGGCGGAGGTCGACGAGTGGCATGGCACGCTCCTACTGCGGTGGCGGGGCCGGGCCGCGGCGAGCCGCTTCGAGAACCAAGCTCGATGGGTAGCTGAGCCAGCGGCGCCATCGTTAGGTATGTGCGTGCCCGCCGGATGTCAAGCGGGCCTGCCAAACGGGCGCGCGGGCAGCACCCCAACCGAAACCGCGCGTTTCAGCGCTGGAACGGAGAGTGTTTGCGGGGCGGCTTGGGGCGAAAAACTGCCTATTGCTGATTCTCGCCGCCGGGGGGGGCACGGCGGAGAATTGCCCATAACGCATTGTCACAAAACACTTTATGAACACAACCGCAACAAGATGCAAATGGAGCTCCGATTCTTGGTCCGAAAAAAAACGCACCGACCGTTAAATCCGGCTTGACAGAGCTCGCACTGCTTATATATTGAGATTGCTTCTTTCCCCTCCGGAGAGCACCGAGACGCCTCTGGCCCTCGGTGCCCTCTTTTTATTGTCACCGTTCGCCCGGCGGCACCCCCCGCATGTGCCGTCCGCCGACACGAACCTGTCGCCGGCGACCAGCGACACGAAACGGCCGGCTGTGTCAAACCTGGAGTTCGCCGGGGGTCTACGGGACGAGCGGCTTGGACGTGGCGCAGTAGTCCTGGCTGCGGCGCGACATGTCGCCGGGGGCTGGTAGAATCCGCCGAAGCGTGTGCCGGCGCCGGCGTAGCCTCAGGACGGCGCCTCGGTCGCGATGCGGTCCCGGCGGGCCGCGAGCGCTGGCTCGTCCGCGTATGGCGACAGCTTCACGGGCTGGTTTTCCGGGTGGTCGCCGCCGGCACGATAATGTAATGGCGTGGGGCGTTTCCGGGTGCGGCGCGTCAGATGCACCGGGGGGCTGCCCGCTAAGTTGCCTGAAGGGAGCGTAGCGATGGACGAATTCCTGCAAGCGGCGATCGACGAAGCGCGGGCCGGGTTGGCCGAGGGCGGCATCCCTATCGGGTCGGTCCTGGTCATCGACGGCCGGATCGTCGGCCGCGGGCACAACCGGCGGGTGCAGCGCGGCAGCGCCGTCTTACACGCCGAGATGGACTGCCTCGAGAACGCGGGACGGCTCAAGGCGCGGGACTATCAGCGGGCGACCCTGTACTCCACGCTGTCGCCCTGCGACATGTGCACCGGTGCGATCCTGTTGTACAAGATTTCACGCGTCGTCATCGGCGAGAACCAGACGTTCCGCGGGCCCGAGGACTACTCCCGGCAACGCGGCGTCGAGCTCACGGTCGTGAACGATGCCCAGTGCATCCGCCTGATGCGCGATTTCATCCGCGACAAGCCCGAGCTGTGGAACGAGGACATCGGCGTCTGACCGCCGGCGCGATAAGATGGCCGTCGGCCCAGTGACCAAGGAGCCCGACGTGCCCACCCAATACGAAATCGGCGTCATCGGCGCGGGGAACGCCGCGGAGGGGATCATCCACGGCGTGCTGCGCAACAGCGTGCTGCTGGAGGACCGCATCATCGCGTCCGACCCAAACCCGGAGCGGCGGCGGGTGTTCGAGCAGCGCTTCCACGTCGCGACCACGGAGGACAACTGCCAGCTCACGCGTGACAGCTACATCCTGCTGCTGGCCGTCAAGCCGCAGCAGTACCGCGAGGCGGTCCGCGAGTTCGCCAACCTCGTGCGCGAGGATCACCTGGTCGTGTCGATCATGGCGGGCGTCTCGACGCGCAGCCTCGAGGAGTCGTTCCCGCGCATCAAGGCCCGCGTCGTCCGCGCCATGCCGAACCTCGCGTCGCACGTCGGCGCCGGTATGGCCGGCGTCTGCCCCGGGCGCTACGCCAGCGAGGCCGACCTGCTGCGGGCGCAGCGGATCTTCGATGCCGGCGGCAAGAGCGTGCACATCGAGGACGAGGCCCTCATGGACGCCGTCACCGCCGTCTCGGGCACCGGGCCGGCGTACTACTACTTCTTCACCGAGGCGCTGGTCGAGGCCGCCAAACGCGTCGGCCTCTCGCCGCAGTACGCAAACCTGTTGGCCAAGCAGACGGCCCTGGGCGCGGCCCAGATGATGCTGGAGAGCGGCGAGCCGCCCGACGTGCTCCGGGCCAAGGTCACGTCCCCCAACGGCACGACGGCGGCCGCGATGGCGGCGATGAAGGACAGCCAGGTTTTCGAGCACATCGTCGCGGGCGTGACCGCCGCGTTCAATCGCAGCCGGGAGTTGGGGTCGTAGCGCGGTAGCGGTGGATTGCTGGGCATAGGGCGCGCCGTTACGCGAAAATCCCGTGCAAATACCAGCGCTGCTCGTTCAACGCGCGGAAGAGCCAGAACTGCTCGCCGGTCTCCGTGGTGACGCGGAAATAGTCGCGGCGGACGTCGGGGCCGCGCCACCAGGCGGTTTCCAGACGCTCCGGGCCGGCCGCGTGCGCGACGACGTACTCCCGCCCACAGTACGCGAACCACGTCGGCGGGCCGTCGGGGACCAGCGCGATCGCCCGCACCGGTATCGGCCGCACGAGCAGCCGCACCGGCCGCGACACGCGGGTGGCGCGGTCGATGGCACGACAGGTCGCATGGTCTTGCGAATGGGTGGCACGGTCTTGCGCAGCGGAGCGTAGCAAGGCCGTGGCGTGTTCCGCGGCCGACGAATCACGGCCCGGCTGCGCTAGACTAGACCCCCCTGGTGCTTCGCCCACCGGCTCGCACCCCGCTTCCGCAACCGACACGTAGCGGTACGCCATCTCCGGCTGATGATCGTCCACGAGCTGCGGCCGCACGAGCGCACCGTGTCCGACGCGGCTTGCCAAGCGGTCGATCAGGACACCCAGCGCCTCGTCGTCGCCGGGCTCCCGCGGCTCGAACAGCTCGATTTGCCCGGCGTGCCAGCGTGACGTCTCTCGCGCGACGAGCAGCAGGCCGGTCACGCCGGGCGTCGGATCGACCCGCTCGAAACGCTGCTCCAGAAGCTGGGCGACGTGCCGCTCCTCGCGCGACGCCCGCGCCAGGCCGATCGAAGCCACCTGCGGCGGCGTGCGCTCGTAGTAGACCACGCAATCCAGCCGCAGCAGCGCCAGCTCGCGCTCGCGCAACTGCCGGAACACGTCTGTCAACAACTGCTGCGCCGCCGCCCGAATCGCCGCCCAATCCGTGACCGGTACCTCGAACGGCAAGCGGGCGAAGGGCGGCGGCCCCGTCCGCTGCGGCGTGAGGCCCTCGAAGACCTCGCCCAACGCCTGCTGCAAGCGCAGCACAAGCTGCGGCCCGAACCGCGCCGGCAGCGTCGTCCGCGGCAGCATCAGCAGGTCGCCGATCGTGCGAACGCCGAGCATTTCCAGCCGTTCGCCCGTCCGCAGGTCGATCCGCAAGGCGCTCGGCGGCAGCGGCGTGAGCCAGGCGCTCGTTTGTCCGACCGGCACAATCGTGGTCGGCTCGGCAGCGGCGATGGCGAGGGCGTACGCCGCGCCGACAGTGTCCGCAATTGCGGCCCGCGCGTAAAAACCCTGCCACGCCAGCCCGGCGACCGCCTGCCGGGCGATGTTCGCTTCTCCTCCGAAGAGCAACTGACAGCCGGTCACGTCGACGAGCAACGTGTCCGGCTCAAACAGTTCGACGCTGGGGCTGAAACGCGACGCCCAGCGTGCGAGCCGCGTTAGCGCCGCTCGATCGCGCTGCGGGTCGCACGCGAGCGCGACGAGCTGCGGCACGATCGCCTGTGCTTGCCCGAGCGACAGGCCCGGACGCAGGCCCAACGCCCGGGCGCGCGGGCAGACCTGCTGCACCACCTGCGACGCGCCCACGGGCCGCGTCAGCACCAGCGGGCGTGGCTCATCCACCCAGACGCCGTCGCGCCACGCCCGCTCCGTCGGCAAATATGGAATGTGCAGGCACAGAATCCGGCGCATCCGGCCACTCCACGGCAAACGGCTCGCCCGGCCGACCCTCCCGCACCTTCAATACAGTGATCAACATGCGGCGGACGCCGGGCTCGCCCGCAAGCGACGTGCAGCGCAGGCGGCTGGCGGCGAACGTCGGTCCGCCGGGCTCCGCCCGACGCACCAGCAAACCGAGGCCGCCGCCGGCTTCCGCAGCCAATTGCAGGCGGCGCGAGGCGTACCCGTCGAGCGTACGCAGCGGCAGCACGACCGCCGCCACCGCCCGGCAACGCAGCACCTGCTCGCAAACCCACAAAGCGTCCGCAACGTGCGGCGTGCGGGCGATCATCAGCCGCCCCAGCGAAACGCCGAGCTGTGCGACGCCGGGCGGATAGAGATCCAGTTGCGTGTCGATATAGAAGATCCACTTGTGGCGGCCGGCGGCCCGGGCAGCGACGTGCAGCGCCAGCGAATGGGCCGCCACGCCGTCCTGCGGGGCGATCAGCTCGTGGATCGCGGCCGTGACGAAGCCGCCGCCGAGCGCGGCATCGAGCTCCGGCAACTCGCTAGAGCAATTTCACTTTTCCC
>PMMM01000203.1 GCA_003162245.1 Phycisphaerales bacterium | reverse complement strand
TGCGTGGCTCAACGCCGATTGCAGCGGCGACACGCACGTCACCTTCACCGACATCGACCCGTTCGTCGCCCGCATCGGCTCGACGTGCCCGTAGGAGCGACGGGAGATGGAGCGGCCGGCCTGCTGCGGAATGTGGCGGTCGGCGCGATCGGAAATGTGGCGGCCGGCGCCCCGGCCGGCCGTAGACAGACAGTGTGCCCCGTCGTTTGTCTTCCGCGGAAGGCAAAGGGCGGGGCACAGCGCGCGAAGTGCTATGCCTGTCGAGTACAGGGGGAGCCCCAATGCGCCGATCTTACCACCCGCACAGGTGGCGCCGTGCGGCCTGGGGACCAACCTTCCGCTGGTCACGCCGGAGCGAGTGCTCGTCCGACTCGCCGGACGCGTATCCCGCAGGGTGTTCAACCCGCCCCGGAGAGAAACCGCCGCGCCGCGGAATAGACGACCCAACTCGCGGGTGTTCACAAGAGCCGGTACCACCGTATGAAGGCTATCCTGACCATCCTGCCCCTCCTGCTGCTCCAGCTCCAGAGCGCGTTCATCGACGTTCCCGGCGTACCGGAGCGTCCGGCGACCGCGGCGATGTGCTGCTGCTGCGGAACCGCGCCGACGGGCGCCTGCGGGTGCGCCGCCTGCCCGGGGGAACGTCCGGCGAATGATCAACCGCCGCGAACCACGAGCGCTATATGCTGCCCGTGCGCCGTCGTGCCCGCCACGCCTCCGGAGGCACCTCAGACGCGGGTCGCCCCGCCCCGGGCGGGCGACGGCGTAGTCGCGGATCGTCCCGCGGCGCCGGCGTGTGGCGAGCGCATCCACGACATCCGCGCCTGCGCCCACGGCCCCCCACCCGACTTACCCTCCGCCCAGTCCACCGTTCAACTCATTTGAGCCCCCCAGCGGCACCGCGTCTTTTGCGGGCGAGTGCCGCGGGTGCGGACGTGCGCGCATTGCCGCGGCGTACAGTTGCGTTGTCGGCGATTCCGCATACATTGCGGCGGGTCGCGTGGCCGCTAACGCACGTCACAGCCGACATGGACCGTGAAACAAGGGCAGAGACATGCACCGAAACCTGCGTGTCGCACTGAGCCTGATCAGCCTGGCTTTCGCCGGCTGTACCAGCAATCCCAAGGCGAAGATCGATGAGGCCGCCGATCTGGCCGAGCAGCGGCTCGGACAGCGGCCCGCCTGGACGGAGGCGCCCGAGGCGGTCCCGCCCGACTGGTCCACCGCAGTCGTGCTGCCGATGGACGAGACCGTCGCCCTGGCGCTGCGGAACAACCGCACGTTGCGGGCCGACCTCGAGATGATCGGACAGGCCGACGCCGAACTGCTGCAGGCCAGCCTCATGCAAAACCCCATGATCAGCTTCATGGTCATGTTTCCCGACGGTGGCGGACGGTCGATGCTGCGCGGCACGGGCATACCGATCCAGCCGCTTCAGGACCTGTGGCTCATCCCATTCCGCAAGAAGGCGGCGACCGCCATGCTGCAGCAGGCCGTGCTGCGCGTCGCGGACCGGGCAATCGAGACCGCGGCGACCGTCAAGGCCGCCTACGTGAAGCTGCAGTACACGCAGCGGGCCATCGCGCTGCTCCAGGAAAACATGCGGCTCGCCGAGCAGTCCGCGCAGCTCGTCCAGTCGCGGCAGGTTGCCGGCCAGGCCACGCAGGTCGCCTACAACCTCGCCCACATTCGATACCAACGCTTGCGGTCGGAGCTGCTCACGATGGAGTCGGAATACCGCACGCTGCAGCGCGAGCTGTTGGCCCTCGTCGGCTTCGCGGGCGCGCCGGACCGCTGGACGGTACAGCCGGTCCACGAAATGCAGGACGAGTTGCGGCCGCCGAGGGGTGAGGACGCCCTCGTCGCGCTGGGAGCCGCGCAGCGCCTCGATCTGAAGGCGGCCGAGTGGAGCACGCAGGCCGCCGAGCAGCGCATCGCGCTCATGCGGGCGGAAGGGCTGCCCGATCTGGCTTTGGGGTTCAGCTTTGAGCGTGCTCCGGCCACGCGGGCCGCGCGCGGCCCGACGATCCCGGCCCGCGTCGGAAACGCCACCGCGCAGGCCCTCGCCAACCAGGTTTACGGCGTAAAGCCGATGGCGCAGGCCCCCGCGCTCGCGCCGTGGCAGCCCAAGATACGCGAAGTAAAGTGGACGCTGGGGCCGATGATCGACCTGGAAATTCCGCTGTTCGATCAGAACCAGGCGCAGGTCGCCAAGGCGATGCATGAGTACAACCAGAAACTGGCCGAGTACGAGGGCCGCGTGCAGGACGCCACGCGCGACATTCGTGCAGCCCAGGTCCGTCAGCAGCAGGCGGTCGAACAGGTGCGCTTCTACCGGACCGAGATCATGCCCGAGGTGCAACGCAATCTGGAGCTCGCGCAGCAGGCGTTCATCACCGGGCAGGAGGGTCTCACGGTTTACTTGCAAGCGCAGGACGACTTGATCATGACCCGCCGCACGATCCTGGAGTTCCTGCGCGACTACTACCTGAGCGGCGTGGAGCTGGAGCGTGCCGTCGGCGGACGTATCGGAACCGACCCCGCCGCGCTATCTCCGGGCGAGGGCGAGGTTCCCGCCAAGCCGCCGCAAACGCCCGGCACGACCGCAGCATCCCCGCCCGCAGACGAGGTATCTCATGAGCACACCGAATAATCCGCCGGCAACGGCCGCCCCGCCGCCCAAACCGGCCGGCCGCGTCTGGACGTTCGTCCGCATCCTGAACGTCCGGCTGCGGTTCATCTTCCTGATGGTGCTGGTCGGGCTCGTGGCCGGCTACTGGGACACGATCACGAATTACTACGACCGCTGGCGCCGCCCGGTGCAAGTGGCTGTCGGCAAGCACGCCGAAGAGGTCGAATACTACTGCCCGATGCACCCGTCAGTCGTGCGCGACGCCCCCGGGAACTGCCCGATCTGCGGCATGCCGCTCTCGCAGCGTGCGAAGAGCGAAACGCGGGCGCTGCCCGAGGGGGTCTTCGCCCGCGTGCAGATGACCCCGCTGAAGGTCGCGCTCGGCCGCATCGGCACCACGCCGGTGCGTTACCAGCTTCTGAGCCGCGAGATTCGCACGGTCGGCGAGGTCGAGTACGACGAAACCCGCCGGGCCTTCATCGCCGCGCGGATCAAGGGCCGCATCGAGAAGCTGTACGTCAACTACGTCGGCCAGCACGTGCAGATGGGTGACCCGCTCTCCTCCATCTACAGCCCCGACCTGCTCGTCGCGCAGCAGGAGCTGCTCTCCGCCGTCCGCAGTCTGAACAGCGTGCCGGTGGCGGACGAGACGGCCCGGCGGTTGGCGCAGAACCTCGTCGAGGCGGCCCGCCAGAAGCTGATGCTGTGGGGCATTGCCGCGGCGCAGATCGACGAGATGATTCGCCGCGGCACGCCCGAGACCCAACTGATGATCTACTCGCCGCTGACCGGAATCGTCACCGACAAGAAGGTGCTGGAGGGCCGCTACGTGAACGAGGGGGACGACTTATATACGATCGCCGACCTGAGCGTCGTCTGGATGCAACTGCGCATCTTCGAGGACGAGAGCGCGGGCATCCAGACCGGTGCCGCCGTGGAAGTCACCAGCACCGCATTTCCCAACGAGATCTTTGCCGGCCGGATCACATTCATCGCGTTCGCGGTCGATCCGGCGACACGGACGGTTGCGGCTCGCGTGGAGATCGACAACCCCGGGGACAAGCTCAAGCCGGGCATGTTCGCCGATGCCGTCATCCGCTTGCCTCTCGGCACGGTGCAGGTCCTCGCGCCCGACACGCAGCCGGCCAGTACCGCAACCAGCAGCGCGGCCGAGCAGCTCGATACGCGCGCGTTCGCGCGGGCCTACCTGCCGCTGATGGCCGCCTACACCCAGGACAAGACGGACGCCGCTGCACTCGCACGCGTCGCCCAGGAGGCGCGGGCCCTCGCGGAGCGCGCCAGCGGCAACGACAAAGCCAGCGCCGCGGCAATCGCCGGCCTGGCAGATCAGCTTCGCGGCAAGGACCTCAAGGAGCAGCGCGTACTGCTCAAGGAGTTCAACGCCCGCGTGCTCGAGTTCCTGCGGGCCAGCCCGCCGGCCGAACCCCCACTCTTCGTCGCACATTGCCCGATGGTCAACGCCGACTGGCTGCAAACCGAGCGGGAGATCTCCAATCCGTACTACGGCTCCGAGATGCTCCGCTGCGGCGCGATCACCGGCCCGCTCCAGGGCGCCGCCAAAACCGAAGACGAGCGGTTCGCGACCGGCTACTTCTGCCCGATCTACCCCGACCACCTGTTCGACAAGCCGCAACATTGCCCGGTCGACAAGTTCCCGACGAAGCTCGTGCGCATCGGGAAGGTCCTGGCCCTGCCCGAGTCCGCGGTCATCAACACCGGGACGCGGCACATCGCCTATCGCGAAAGTGCCCCGGGCGTGTTCGACATGGTCGCAGTGCAGGTCGGCCCGCGGGCCGGCGAGTTCTATCCGCTCCTCGACGGGCTGGAGGCAGGCGACGAAGTCGCCATGGCTGGCGCCTTCCTCGTCGACGCCGAGAACCGTCTGAACCCGGCCGCCGCGGCGCAATACTTCGGCGCCTCCGGCGGTCCGCAACACTAAATCTCCGTGGCGAGAGAGGCGTAGGCCATGATCGCGCAGGTCATTGAGTATTCGGTCCGCAATCGCTTCATCGTGATCCTGCTCACGGCGATCGTGGCCGTATGGGGCGTCTACTGCGTCATGAAGACGCCAATCGACGCCATCCCGGACCTGTCGGAAAACCAGGTTATCGTCTTCACCGACTGGATGGGCCGCTCGCCGCAGGAGATCGACGATCAGATCACGTACCCGCTCTCGGTCAATCTCCAGGGCCTGGCCGGCATCAAGGCGATCCGCTCGTCGAGCGAGTTCAACTTCTCGATGATCAACATCATCTTCGACGACTCGGTCGACTTCTACTTCGCCCGCACGCGTGTGCTCGAACGCCTCAATATCGCCAGCACGTACCTGCCGGCCGGGGTCGTCCCCTACCTCGCGCCCGACGCGACCGCCCTCGGCCAGGTCTTCTGGTACACGGTCGAGGGCGACGGCTACAGCCTCGACGAGCTGCGCGCCATCCAAGACTGGTACGTGCGCTACCAGCTTTACGTGCCGGGCGTGGCCGAGGTCGCCGGCGCCGGCGGCTTCGTCCGCGAGTACCAGGTCGACGTCGATCCCGACAGGCTCCGCGCCTACGACATCCCCCTGGGCGCCGTCTACAACGCCGTCGCCCGCAGCAACATCGCCGTCGGCGGCAAAGTCTACTTCGAAGCCAAGGCCGAGTTCCTCATCCGCGGCGTCGGCTGGCTCCGCGGCCTGCGCGACATCGAGCAGATCGTCGTGGCCGAGCGCAAAGGCGTGCCCATCACCGTGGCCCAGCTCGCCGCCGTCCAACTCGGCCCCGAATACCGCCGCAGCATGTTGGAGAAGAACGGCCACGAAGCCGTGGGCGGCGTCGTGATGATGCGCTATGGCGAAAACCCGCTCGCGGTCACGCAGGCGATCAAGGCTCGCATCCAGCAGCTCCAGCCGGGGCTGCCGGCCGGCGTGCGGATCGTCCCGTTCTACGACCGCACGCGCCTGATCGAGGGCGCGATCCACACGCTGTCGGGCACGCTGCGCGAGGAGCTGATCGTCGCCACCATCGCGATCTTGCTGATCCTGACGCACGTGCGGAGCGCCTTCGTCGTCTGCACCACGCTCCCGCTGGCCGTGCTCGTCTCGTTCATCCTGATGTACTACCTGAAGATCCCCAGCAACATCATGTCGCTTTCGGGCATCGCCATCTCGATCGGCATTCTCGTCGATGCGGCCGTCGTCATGGTCGAAAACGCCACGCACGAGCTGACGCGGCACTTCGGCGACCAGAAGATCCGCGGCGATACGACCGAGATCGTCGTCCGCGCCTGCCGCCTGGTCGGCAAGCCCATCTTCTTCGCCGTCCTCATCATGCTCATCTCCTTCCTGCCCGTCTTCGCACTCGGGGGCATGGAAGGCAAGATGTTCCATCCGCTCGCGTTCACCAAGAGCTTCGCCATGGTCGGCGTCGCCCTGCTGGCCGTCACCTTCGTTCCCGCGATGATCCCCATCTTCATCAAAGGGCGGCTGCGGCGGGAAGAGGACAACTGGATCGTCCGCAGCTTCATCAACATCTACAAGCCGGTGCTGACCTGGCTGATGAACGTCCCCGCCGCCGGCCTGTGGTTCATGGGCTTCCTGTTCATCCTCGGCGTCGGCTTCATCGGCAGCCGCGGACTGTTCGTCGGCGTGCTCGCCGCCGCGCTCTTCTTCGGCTGCGTGTTCTTCCGGCGGTGGTGGAGCCAGGCGCTCGCGTTCGCATTGCTGGGGGCCGTCGGGCTGTGGGCCTGGCACTTTCCGAAGCTCGGCCGCGAATTCGTCCCGCCGCTGGACGAAGGCAGCATTCTCGACATGCCGGTCACGGTGCCGCGTGTCTCGATCGCGCAGGCCGGCGACGATATCCGCGTCCGCGACGCCGTGATGCGCGGCTTCCCCGAAGTCGATCAGGTCGTCGGCAAGGTCGGCCGGGCGGACACGCCCACCGATCCGTCCGGCATCGACATGATCGAGACCGTCGTGACGCTGCGGCCCAAGGAATGGTGGCCGAAGCGCCAGATTCACTACGACGACGCCCTGGCCGAAGCTCGCGCCCTGGCGACCGATCTCCAGCAGCGCGGCCACCTGAAAACAGACCTGAAGCCGGACGACGTCGCCGCGCTCGCCAACAGTGCCACGATGGACGCCATGAGGCGGTTCGATCAAGCGCTGCGCAGCTTCGCGCACGCCCGGCAGGTCGAGTATGAGCCGGTCGTCGCGAAGAAGCTCGTGGCCGCCACACTGCACGACCTGCTTGAACACGTCCGCCGCAAGCACGCCCTGTTACACGAGCCGACGGCGACGCAGTTGGACCAGCTCGCCGATTCGCTCGTGGGCGACCACGGCGTGCTGCTCGTGGTGGTGCCGCGCGCCGAGGAGATGACGAAGCTCATCACGGCAGCGACGGCGCGACTCGCCGAATTGGGGATCGTGGAGCAAAAATCCGATCTCCTGGTGCCGGCCGCGTCACTCTGGACGGAACTGCACGACGCCGTCAGCACCGCCGTCGGCGGCGAGCGGTCCACGCTGACGGCCGCACTGCTGCAGCGCTTTGAAAAGCGGCTGGACGACGAATGGGTCCAGCGCGTCAAGCTGCTGAACTGGGAACTGGAGGACCGCGCGTTCGGCGAGCTCGTCCAGGACCTGCTGGACGCCCTCCAGTCCCACGCGACGAGCACCGGCGTGCTGGCGAAGGCGCCCACCGACGATGAGCTCCAGTCCCTCCACGATCAGCACGCCCGCACGTTCGCCAAGGCCACGTTCCTCTGGCACAAGCTCAAGACCGACATCGTCAAGGAGATGGACAGCGAGCTGCAAATGCCCGGCTGGGGCAACATCTGGACCCAGCCCATCATCAACCGCGTCGACATGCTCGCCACCGGCGTCCGCACGATGATCGGCGTCAAGGTCTACGGCCCGCGCCTCGCTGACGAGACCGAGCAAGTCACTGAGAACGGCGCGGGAAAAACAATCACGAAGCCCGGCATCCAATCGGTCGCCAACGAGATCGCCGGCATCCTCAAGGGCATCCGCGGTGCCGTCGACGTCTTCCCCGACCAGATCGTCGGCCGCAGCTACCTCCAGATCGACATCGACCGCGAGAAAGCCGCCCGCTACGGCGTCAACGTGAGTGACATCCAGGAGGCCATCGAAGTCGCGATGGGCGGCAAGGCGATCACGACGACCGTTGAAGGCCGCCAACGCTTCCCCGTCCGCGTGCGCTACGCCCGCGACTTCTGGCAGACGGAGGATGCGCTGCGCCGCACCTTGGTCACCGGCCGCCGTGGGGCAGCTCCCGCAGCAGCAGCAGCGGAGGCCGGCGGTGGGATGAACGGCGGCGGCGATGCCAACATGGGCTCCGCAATGCCCGCCGGCGAAGCCTACCAGATCCCGATTCGCGACCTCGCCGAGATCAAGGTCGTCGAGGGTCCGAGCGTCATCAAAAGCGAAAACGGGATGCTGCGGGCGTACGTCCAGCTCAACGTGCGCGACCGCGACATCGTCGGCTTCGTCGAGGAGGCCCAGCAGGCGGTCGCGGAGCAGGTCAAGCTCCCGCCCGGTTTCTTCATCGAGTGGAGCGGCGAGTTCGAGAACCAGGTCCGCGCCAAGAAGACGCTCCAGATCATCTTCCCGATGGTCGTCGCCCTCATCTTCATCCTGCTGTACGTCACGTTCCGGGACGTTCGCGACGCCCTGCTTATCATTCTCGCCGTCCCAGGTGCCCTTGTCGGCGGCGTCATCTTTCAGAGCCTCTTCCGCTTCAACTTCAGCGTCGCCGTCTGGGTCGGCTACATCGCCTGCTTCGGCATGGCGACCCAAACCGGCATTGTCATGCTCGTCTATCTGCACGACGCGATCCGAGCTCGTGGCGGTCTGGCGAAAATCGCCTCGCTGGCGGAACTGAAGGACGCCGTCATCACCGGCGCCGTCCACCGCCTGCGGCCGAAGCTGATGACCGAAGGCGTGGCCATCATCGGCCTGATGCCGATGCTCTGGGCCCACGGCGTCGGGGCCGAAGTGATGAAGCCGATGGCCGCCCCGGTCCTCGGCGGCCTGCTGGTCGCCGATGAGGTCATCGACCTGCTGCTACCGGTGATCTTCAACTGGTATCAATCGCGCCGTTGGCGCCGGGTACACGCACAGGCATAGAGCAGGGCTCCGCCTTGCCTTCGTGGGCCGTTACGCACTTCGATTCCCCCCACGCCGCCCTGACTATGGAACGCCCGCCCGCTCCGCAGTACAGTCCACCTGCCGTGACTGGTCACCACGACCATCCTGAACTCGCGACAGCCCTCGCGGCCCCCACGGACGCCGGCCGCGAGAAGCGCTGGGTCGCGCTGTCCTCCGTCGGGGCCGCGATCCTGCTGACCGGCATGAAGCTGGTCGTCGGCCTGCTGACCGGCAGTCTCGGCTTGCTCGCCGAGGCGGCGCACTCCGGACTGGACCTGGTGGCCGCCGTCATTACGTACTTCGCCGTGCGCGTCTCGGACCGCCCCGCCGACGCCGAGCATCCCTACGGCCACGGCAAGGTGGAGAACGTATCCGCCCTCGCCGAGACGCTGCTGCTGCTGATCACCTGTGGTTGGATCATCTATGAGGGCACAGAGCGGCTGTTCTTCAGGCCCAGGCACGTGGACGCTACGGTCTGGGCCTTCGTAGTCGTGCTGATCTCGATCATGATCGACATCTCGCGCTCGCGGGCCCTCTACCGCGTCGCGAAGAAGCATAACAGCCAGGCCCTCGAGGCCGACGCTCTGCACTTCAGTACGGACGTATGGAGTTCCGCCGTCGTTTTCCTCGGCCTGGCCTTCGTCAAGTTCGGCGCCCTGGTCGGCCAGGTCGAGTTCTTTGGGCGGGCCGACGCCGTCGCCGCCCTGATCGTCGCCTTGATCGTAATCGTCATCAGCTACAAGCTCGGCCGCCGCACCATCGACGTGTTGCTCGACCGCGCCCCCCCGGGCACGGCCGCCGCCATCGCGCAGGCCGTCCGGCAGGTGGAAGGCGTGCTGGAGTGCCGGCACCTGCGCGTCCGCCAGTCCGGAAATCAGTCGTTCGTGGACTTGACCATCGGCGTGCGCCGCGGACAGTCGCTCGAAGGCAGCCACGCCATCGCCACGCAGGTCGAGGAGCGCATCCAAGCGCTGTACCCCCACGCCGACGTCGTCGTGCACATCGACCCCGTCTCCGGCGGCGATGAGACACTGTCCGAGCAAGTTCGCGCGATCGCCGGCCGCCGCGGGCAGACCGTACACCACGTTTGCGTCACTGAACAGAACGGCCAGTTCCACGTCGAGCTGCACGTCGAGGCCGATGAGACCCTCGACTTGCAGCAGGCCCACAAACAGGCGGACGAGCTGGAGGCCACCGTCGTCGCAGAGCTGCCGCGCGTGGCGAAAATCACGACTCACATCGAGCCGTACCGGGACCGGCAGGAGCCGCTCCGCGACGTGACCACATCCTCGGCGCACCTGCTCGACGTTGTGCGCCGTCACGTGTCCAGGACGCCGGGGATCGTCGATTGCCACGATGTCGCGGTGCGGCGCGCGGGACAAGACACGTTCCTGTCCATGCACTGCACGTTCGCGCCGGGCCTTTCCGTCCGCGACGTGCACGACATCTCGAACCGCCTGGAGCAGCGGCTGCGCCAGGCGATCCCGCATCTCGCGCGCGTCACCACGCACCCGGAACCGATGTCTGAGAAACCCCCTTGACCCATCGGCCCGCACGGGGTGCCGCACGGTGCAGAGCCTGGAGCAGCGCGCCCGTCAGGCCGCGGGTCCGCCCCGTTCCGTGGTCTTCGCGTGCCGAATCACCACCGTCCGCGCGAACAGGTCGCCGACGCGCTGCCGGTTGCGCGACAGCACCACCAGGAACCCGAGAATCCACAAGGGCGGCTGCAGCTCGAGCAGACGCAGCGCGTTGCGAACCAGGATCTGCCGCAGGGTCGGCACGCTGCCGGATTCGGACAGCACGTGCGTTCCGACCAGCACCTTGCCGACCGTCCGGCGCGTGAGGCATTCCATGATCAGCGCGTAGAGCGCGTAGGCGCTCGTGCTGTACACCCACCACAGCAGCGTGTTCGCAGCCGGCAGACGATTCGACGCGGCATCCGTGCCCGCGGCCCACATGAACAGCTCGCGGAGCGCGGCCTGCCACGGCACCCCCAGCAGCGCCGCCGCCACGACCGTAAACGGCACCAAGTCCAGCGCGCAGCCCGCCAGGCGCTGAAACGCGAACGCCAGCGCGCAGTCCGGCGGCAACTCGATGACCCGGGCCAGCGCACCGCGCCGAAACGCGAACAGCGCCAGCAACAAGCCCATTAGGATGAGCAGCGTGGCGGTCTGAAGCCACCGCGGCGCCGTGCCCGGCGAACGTCGCTGATCGAACACGCTGACGAGCGAGGCCGTGTTCTCCGTCGGCGGCGTCTCCACGCGCCCGAACCGCAGGTACGTCGCTCCCCCCACCGCGTTCATCAACAACACGACGTGCTGGTTAAACGCCTGCGCCGACGCGTACTCGGCCAAACGCACGTCCGCGGGCAGGCCGGAAAGCTGGAGGGCCGCCGGCCGCCACTCCGCCCCGCTGCCCTGCGCATCCCCCAGCAGACGCAGGGCACGCAGTTCCTCGCCGNNCCGCCGTCCGTAACGCCGCCACGAGCGTGGGCACGCGGCTGACCATCACAATCCAGAACGCGGTCAGGTCCGGCAGGTCCGAGGTGGACGGGCCGTCGGACCACGCGCCAGTCTCGGGATCGAAGCGCACACAACGGATCTGCGGAGTGCCCGACGCGGGCCACAACAAGTGGAGCGCCCCCTGGAAGACTGCCAGCCGCGGGTGCAGGCGGACCCCCGGCACCGCGGTGACGCCGCGCGGCGCCGCCGCAAGGGCGGCCCACCCGCGCGGATCGTAGCGCGCGATCGTCAGCGGCGCATCGCCCGGGTCGAACGGCTGCGATGTCGACGGGCTGGCGCCGTCGTCCAAACGCGGCAACTCGCCGGCCGCCGGCGACGCCAGCAGCGCGTACAGGTCCGTGTCGGCGGCGACCAGGTCGATCGGCTGCACGCGGCCGGGCAGATTCAGCTCCGCCGACCAGCCATTCTGGCCAAATGAATAAACGTCCCCGTCGTCCACGAACGCGTACAGCGTGCCGCGCGTCACCGCCGCGCTCGTGATCGCCGCGTTGAGTGGCGGGATGGCCNNCTGGCGCCGCGCGAGGAAATCTGCGACCGGCTCGGCTCGACCCGCAACACCCACAGCGTCCGCTCGTCCGCCGCCAGACGCGCCCCGCGCGGTGGCGCCGACGGCGCGGCCGGTTTTGTCTGGGCCATGACCGTCGGAACCACAGTGCCGGCTGCGCCCGCAACCCGATGGACCGGCGGACCCTCCTCGCGCGCGAACCCCCCTGCCGGTAGCAGTACGAACAACGCCGACACCAGAGCAACGGCGACAAATGGCAGCCGGCATGGCGACGGTGTCGCACTCACTGTGTCGCCGCCCCCCCGCCGCTACCGCCGGCGGCGTCTGCAGCCGTGGCGTCAATCTGCTCGGTTGCCCCCTGCCACCCGGCCGGGAACTCGAACACGTCCGCCGGCAGATCGGGCCGGAGCACGGCCCGCAAAATGTCCAGCCGCATCTCCGCCTTGTTCCGCGGCCAGTAAACCTCGTACCGGCGCGGCGTGAACGGGCCGTCCGGGCCAATGCGCCGGTAGTCGCGCAGCAGCGCATGCATCGCGATCTGCCCGTCCGGCAGCCAGTCGACAATCTCCAGTGGCTGATAGGGCGGCCGTGGATCGAGCTGAATCTCGCGCAGCCCGCTCGGCTGGCGGTCGATCCCCAGCCGCACGAACAGCAGCCGGTAGTCGTCGTCAACCTTCCGCAATACCGGCAACAGCCCGCCCTCCAGGCTCTCCGGCAGCGGGCGCAGCATCAAGGCGTCCAGCAACTCGTTCGGCGGGATCGGCAGCTTGTCCAGCATCTCCTCCCGGCTGCGCCGCCACTCGCCCCACCACAGCTTTTTGACTTCCGGCTCGATCCAGACCCAGTAGCGCGAGTCGTTTGAGCCGAATTGGGCCACCGTGCCGACGAGCGAACGCACGTCGAACAGCAGGGACTGCGGGGTCGCGAACAGCAGGCGCGCCTCGTGCCCCAGGAACGACCGCGCGTGGCCCTCGCTGTCCACGAACTTGAACGACACGAGCGCTGAGCACTGCACGGGCTGGTCAAGGCGGCCCAGGTTTTCGTTGACGCGCAGCAGCGCCTCGCGCCGGCTCGCGGGCGCCACCCCTTGAGGCGGGCAGCCGCTGACGAAGACCAGCAGAGCCGCCAGAGCCGGAATCGCCCTATACATGATCCGCCTCCGTGTTCAGGTCCGGTGCGACGAGGCCCACGTCCCCCGCCTGGCCCGCCATGAGCTGCTCGAGCTGCGTGCTCAGGCGTTCGAGCTGCGCTTCGTCCAGGTCCGGCCGCTCGACGCGGTGCACGGACCCGGTCCGCGGCATCGTGAACTCCCAGACTTCGCCGCCCGGCTCGTCGCGCGTCTGCTCCAGCTTCAGGACCTTCTTTCGCCACAGCAAAAGCGCCAGCACGAAGCGAAACTGCACCTGCCCGGGCTCGTGCGCATCTTCGAGGCGCTGGAAGAAGCCGTAGATCGCCTCGCGGTCAAACGGCTGGAGCTTCCGCACCGTCGGCTCCGGACGCCGCGTGCGCCACGAGCCGAGCACGGCCAGCTCGGCCGGCGGCGGACAGCTCTCGCAGAAGTCGTGCCGTGCATACCCCGCGTCCGTTTCATACAGGTACGCGTGAAACGGCTCCCCGATCTCGAACGTCCGCCCGCAACGGCCGCACTGCTCGGCTCGTCGCGGCATGTTCCACTCGCTGCTCACCGCGCATTCTCCCTGCCGCTCAAAAACGTGCCGCGATTATAGGCGAAACCCCCGCCTCCGCGAGCCCGCGCCAAACCGCAGGTAATCGGCCTTTCCCGGAGTCCCCGCTTTGCGCCTTGGCGCCCTTGCGTGAGACAGGTATTCACGCCGGCGTCGGCAGCGGCCCCGTCTGCGGATCGGACGGCGGCTTCTGCACCGGCCGCGCCACGGGCAGCGCCTCGGGCCGCCGATCCTGCTCGACGGCGATCAAATCCGCCACGGTCGGCCGGTCCAGGGTCTCGCCCGCCATGACCCGCCGGATCTCCTCCCCGCTGAGCGTCTCGTACTTGAGCAACGCCTGGGCCACCGCCTCGAGCCCCGCGCGGTTCTCCTGGATCAACCGGCGGGCGTCGGCACACGCCTCGTCGATGATCCGCTTGGCCTCCTCATCGATCGCTTCGCTCGTCTTGTCCGAGAACTCCTTGCCCATCCCGAAATCGAACCGCGGCTGGTTCGCGATCGGGTCGTCGCCGTAGTACAGAAACCCGAGCCGGTCGCTCATTCCCCACTCGGTGATCATCATGCGGGCCATTTGCGTGGCCTGGCGAATGTCGCCCGCGGCACCGGAGTTCATGTCGTGCCCCAGCAGCTCCTCCGCAATCCGCCCCCCGCACAACACCCGCAGCGTCGCCTCCACGTACGACCGGCTGTACGTCATCCGGTCCTTCTCCGGTAGCGAAAACGTCGCCCCGCCGTACGGCCCGCGCGGAATAATGCTGACCTTGTGCACCGGGTCGGCGTCCTTGAGCAGGCTTTGCACGATCGCATGCCCCGCCTCGTGGTACGCCGTCAGCGCCCGGTCCTTCTCGTCGATGACGCGGCTGCGCTTGGCGCGGCCCCACCGCACCTTGTCGCGGGCCTCTTCGAGGTCCTCGAGCTCCACCATCTCCTTGCCCACCAGCGCCGCCACCAGCGCCGCCTCGTTCACGATCGCCGCCAGGTCGGCCCCGCTGAACAGCGGCGTGCTCCGGGCGATCCGGTGCAGCTTCGGGTCCACCGGCGCCTGCATCTTCACCTTCTTCGCGTGGACCTTGAGAATCTCGTAGCGCCCCTTCACGTCCGGCAGCGGCACGTACACCTGCCGGTCGAACCGCCCCGGCCGGATGAGCGCCGGGTCGAGCACGTCCGCCCGGTTCGTCGCGGCCACCACGATCACCTGGTCGTTCGTGTCGAACCCGTCCATCTCCACCAGGATCGCGTTCAGCGTCTGCTCGCGCTCGTCGT
>PMMM01000043.1 GCA_003162245.1 Phycisphaerales bacterium | reverse complement strand
CCGCCGCGCCCGCGGCGCCAGCCGCTGCTCCGGCGCCGGCCACGGCGCCGGCCCGGCCGACGAACGTGGCCGTCGAGCCGGTGGCACCGCGGACGCCAACGGGAACGTTCCTCGATCGCCCCAGCGCGACGGTGCTGCGGGTGGTCACATACAACATCCGGTGGAACAGCATCTTCGCCGACGTCGATCCGCTCCGGGCGCCGCGCTTTGCCCGCGTGTTCGGCGCGCTGGATCCGGATGTGGCGGCGATGCAGGAAATCGGGCAAGCCCCGTCCAGCCACAACCCCAGCGAGCCGAAGCCGCGGAAACGGACGGCGGACGAGGTGCAGAAGCTCCTCGACCAGTTGCGCCCGCTGCCCGGCGCCGCTTGGCACGTTTACCAGGGCGGCGACTGCGTGATCGCGAGCAAGTATCCGCTGCAACTGACACGCGACCACACGACGCCGCCCGGCTACCGCGAGTTGGCGCTGGGACTGGTGAAGCTGCCGCGGAAGCTGTTTCCGGCCGACCTGTATCTCGTCAGCACACACTTCAAGTGCTGCGGGGGCGACGAGAACGAGGCGGCGCGGCAGAAACAGGCGGACGCAATCATGAGTTGGATGCGCGACGTACGCATGCCCGGCGGCGACATCGACCTGCCGGCCGGGACGGCACTTGTCGTCGCGGGCGACTTCAACCTCGTGGGCGGGCAGCAGCCACTGCTCACAGTCGTCAACGGGGACATCTCGGACGAGGCGCAATACGGGCCGGACTTCGCGCCGGACTGGGACAGCACGCCGCTGACGGACGCGCACCCGCTGCACAACGTGACGGGGTCGGCGGACTGGACGTGGCGGGATGACGCGTCGACGTTTCAGCCCGGGCGGCTGGATGTGATGGTCTACACGGATAGCGTGCTGGAGCCGGTGAAGAAGCTCGTGCTGGACACGACGGAGATGTCCGCGGAGGACTTGCAGGCCGCGGGGCTGGAGAAGCTGGACATCGTCTCGGACGCCGAAGGCAAGGACTACGACCATTTGCCGCTGGTGGTCGACTTTGTGTTCCGGAGCGGCGGCGGGGCGCCCAGCCGGCCGTAGCGGGCCAACTGGTTTTCCGTGGTGGCGGTCGCGCTGCCCGCGTCGAGGCTGACGCGGCGTGGCATGCCGACATTGCTGTGGACCACGTGGGCGCGGGTCAAACCGGCATGGGCTCTGCCGGCGTGGACGGTGGCGGCGCGGATTGCGCCGGCGCGGGTTGTGATGACGTGGGCAGCGTGCAAAGGCGCGTGGCGGCCCGCACGTAGCGCTGCTTGAATTCCGCCGGGGGCATGTGGGCGGCCGAGGCCAGCTTGGCGAGCATGACCGGGTTCTCCAGGTCGCTGAGCTCCAGGCGGATCTGGTAGGCCCGTCCGACGGTGTATTCGTCGGAGTTCGTGTCGACCAGCCGCACATTCGTGCGGTTCGTTACCGGGTCGATGATGTCGTTGAAGTCGACCGTTTCCAGATTCCCGTTGACGAGCGCGACCATCACGCCCACGCCCTGGCGCGCCTTGTCCGTGAACAACCGGATACTGTGGTACCCGAGGGCGCGGCAGTACGCCATATCGTGCGGCGTCGGGTCGGCCGAGCGCAACTCGTAGCCGATGTTGTGCGTGACGAGGGGCAGGTGCTCGCCGCGGGCCTTGAAGCGGCCCTGCAACTCCTTCTTGAGCAGCTCCAGGAGCGGAACTTCGGAGAGCCGCAAGTGGCCCGCGGCGTCGAGTGTCACCTCGTGGCCGAGCAGGCGTTCGAGTTCCGCGCGGTCACCGAGGCGGTAGGCGAGTCCCTCGGCGAGGACGGCGACGCCGTCGCAGCGGCCCATGATCTGGCGTTTGAGGATGGCGCCTTCGAGCACGTCGGCGATCTGCTGGACGGTGCTGTGCTCCTCGAACTCCTCGGGGATGAGGGTGATGGTGGCGCCGGCGGATTGACCGATGGACATTGCGAGCCAACCGGCGCTGCGGCCCATGGCGCTGACCACGTACCACCGGCCGGTGGTCTGCGAATCGGTCATCAGGTTCTTGAGGAGCATCGACCCGATCATGCGGGCCGTGGAGAAGCCGAAAGTGGGCTGGTTTTGCGGCAACGGGAGGTCGTTGTCGATCGTCTTGGGCACGTGCACGATGCGGAGCTTGCCGCCGGCGGCCTCGGTGAGGAACCGGGCACTGAGGGCGGTATCGTCGCCGCCGATGGTGAGCAGGCAGTTGATGCCGAGCTCGCGCAGGCGGCCGAGGGCCAGGGAGACCTTTGCGGGTTGGGCCTGGGCCCGTTTGGTTTTCTTGAGGGTCTCCTCGTCGAGCAGGTTGGTGCGCGCGGTGCGGAGGATCGACCCGCCCTCGAAGTGGATGCGGGCCACGCGCGAGATTTCGAGGCGGACCGTGTGGGTCGGGGGATCAAACTCGTCGGCGCAGAGGTAACGAAAGCCGTCAAAAAAACCGATGACCTCGAACCCGCAGTTGATGGCCTGGATGGTCGCGGCCCCGATCACGGCGTTGATCCCGGGGGCCGGACCACCGCCCACAACGATGCCCAGTCTTCTCGTTGCCATACCTGCTCACCGTATATCCGGACTTTCGCGGCTACCCGCGGCCCGCGCGATTCCAGATCAACTCTGCTATCGGCGGCCCGGAGCCGTCCGACAGACCGTCCATGCTTCTTCCGTCCGAGGCCGGGACCTCGCCCCCGACCGGGCGCGCGCTCGAACAGCGCCGCCCGCCCCACTCGGGCACCCCGGCTGCCGGCCGGGACGACCACCGTAGTATAGGGGCTGGAGCACATAATTCAAAGTGACGGTGCCCGGCGGGGGTTGTGGCAGTCGCGCGTCGGGGCTATACTGCTTGATTCGACACCGAAACAGGGTAACTGAGCATGGCACAACGAACTCAAAAGCCACACAAGGGACTCCGCAAGCGGGTCAAGGTCTCGGCGGGCGGGAAGGTACGCTACAAGAGGTCCTTCGCCGGCCATTTGATGAGCACGAAATCGGGCCGGCGACGCCAACGGCTTCGGCGTCCGGGCGCGCTGACCGGGAAGATTGCGGACAATGTGAGGCGTGCCCTCGGTCTGGGATAGCCGCGCTTTGGCGCAGGAGAGTCAGTTATGCCGCGCGTTCGACCAGGTCCCGCGACTCGCCATCGTCACAAACGTGTCTTGAAGGCCGCCAAGGGCTTTCGCGCGTCGCGGGGTACGCTGTTTCGGCCGGCCAAGCAGTCCGTCATCAAGGCCGGCCAGTACGCCTTCCGCGACCGCCGCGCCAAGAAACGCGACTTCCGCGCGTTATGGGTGGTCCGGGTGAGCGCCGCGTGCGACGCGCGCGGCATCTCGTACAGCAAATTCATCAGCGGCTTGCGGAAGGCAAGCGTCTTCGTGAACCGCAAGATGCTGAGCGAGGTTGCGATCGCGGACCCGGCGGCGTTCGACAAGCTCGTCGAGTTGGCCAAGCAGCACGTTTCGTCGGCGGCGTAAGCGCGTACGCTGGGCTTCGAAGACACAGCCCAGGCTGCAGATTCCACTCAACCCAGCCTGCGCGAACTCACAAACTGGTGGGCGAATCCGTTCTCGCACCCGCATCGCCGCGAATCACCATCCCAAACGGTTTCCGCACACACCAAGCCGGCCCGCTGCTACAATCGTCGTGCGGCACTGAAACCGTCACGGACGTGGGGATGAGCGGTCTGGCGACTACCCGACGCAATCCGGTGGAATGGGTTCCGACCGGGGACGGGGCCCGGATCGCGGTTAAGCGCAAGCCCGCCCCGGGCGGCACGCCGGTCGTTTTTCTGCACGGGCTGGCGGTCAACGCGGACCTGTGGGACTTGCCGACCGTGCAGGGGCCGGATTTCCTGTACCGGAGCCTGGCGTCCATCCTGCACGAGGCGGGGTACGACATCTGGCTGGTCAACCTGCGCGGGCACGGCGCCCCTCGCATGCACAGCACGCCCGCGCCCGGCCAGTCGGACTGGTGCGTGGACCACTTCATTCTCTACGACCTGCCGGCCGTCGTCGCGCGGGTCCACGCCGCCACGCACCACCGGCCGTTCGTGATCGGGGCGTCGATGGGGGCCATGACGCTGGCCGGCTACTTGCAGGGGGCGCGTTTGATCCGCGAAGACCACGGCGAGCGGATCGTCGCGGACGAGGCCCTGGCGCGCGAGCGGCAGGCGCAACTCGCCGCGTGCGTGTTCGCCGAGTTCCCGGCGCTGCTGCGCTGGCCCGCTTCGCTGTACGACGAGCGCGGGCGGCTGAGCTGGCGCGTGCTGCTGCGCGACTGGTGGCGGAACGACGACAACGCGAATTTCCCCTTTGAGATGCTGTCGCGGTCGGGCCTGCTGCTGGCGCTGTTGGCGGCGTGGGGCGAGGTGCCCGTGCAGTGGGTCAAGGGGAATCCGCAGGCGGACCCGTGGTACCGGCGGCTGCCGGCGCCGCTGGCGGACGGGGCAGCGAAGCTGGAGCGGGCCGCGGTGCAAGCCATGCTCCGCATTTCCGGCACGTTCACGGGGGCGACGCATCACCGCGCCGAGGTGCTGCTGCACGGGCGGCGCTACGTGCTGGACCACATGAAGGCCGGCGTGCTGCAGCAGTTGACCAAGTGCGTGCGCCGGGGTGCGTTCGTCAGCGCACTGGGGTCGGCCGACCACGTGTACTCGGACTACTACCACCTGGTCGAGCTGCCGACGCTCGTGGTGCAAGGGGCGCGCGATCGGATCGCCAACGCCGCGATGACCCGTACGGCCTTCTTCGACCGCATCCGGGCGCGCGACAAGCAGTTCGTGCTGGACAAGGACATCGCCCACGGCGAGATCGAGGCGGCGCCGGTGGCGTGCGAGCGGCTGTACCCGCGAATCCTCGCGTGGCTGAACGAGCGCGACCCGCAACGCCCCGGACCGGGCACTACCGCGTGAAGCGTGCCGCTGGCGGTAATCGTCCAGTCCGGGTGTGACTGGATTTGTTGGCACGGGCCAGCATCGACGGACAAGCAGCTCGCGCGTGCCGCCGCGCGGCCCGGCTGCCACGCCCCGGTTCCCCTCCGGGTCCGACACTCGCCGCCCGCCTCGCGGACTCCTCCGCCCCTCGCCCCCAACCCGTCACTCATCACTCATAGCTCATCACTCTCCGCCGCCATCCGCCAAAATCGCGCAGAACCCGCCAATCTCCGCCTACCGCCAACACTCTTGCCCCCGC
>PMMM01000137.1 GCA_003162245.1 Phycisphaerales bacterium | reverse complement strand
GAGGCCCTGGCCACACTCGGCATTGACGGCCTGTATACCGCCCAGCTTGGCAATCAGACTGACGGCTACCTCAAATCGCTGGCCAGCGGCGGGGCCAACTCGCTGCTGAGCGACCCCACGCAGGCGGCCACGATTGCCCGCGCCGCGGCCAAACAGGTTGCCACCGTGCAGGGCCGGGTCGGCGGCTTCCAGAAGTTCCAGGTTCGCACAGCGGTCGACGCGCTGAACAACAACAAGGAGGGCCTCTCGAAAGTCCAGAGCGTCATCAACGACGTGGACTACGCGAGCGCGAGCGCGGAGCTGAACCGGCAGAACGTGCTCTTGCAGTCGGCGATGTCCCTGCTTGGGCTGGCGAACCAGCAGAGCACACAGGTGCTGTCTCTGCTCAAGTAGGCGCAAACTCCAGCTAGACCAGCCACTTTCCCCAGTTCGGCCGAGCGGTGATCCCCCACCGCTCGGCCTTGCTTTGCGCCCACCCGTGCTACATTCGTCGGGCCCTACCCCAGCAGTTCGCGAATCGTCACGCCCACGTCCCCGCTGCGCAGCAACGCCTCCCCGACCAAGAGCGCCCGCGCCCCGGCCGCGTGCATCCGCTCCACGTCCCGCCGGCTCTTGATGCCGCTCTCGGCGACAATCGGCACCGCCGCCGGAATCCGCCCGGCGAGCGCTTCCGTCGTGGCCAGATCCACCCTCTGCGTCCCCAGGTCCCGGTTGTTGATCCCCAGCAAGACCCCCGTGCGCAGCGGCTCGCGCAGAATCTCCAGCACCTCCTCCAGCCGCTCGGCCGTGTGCACCTCCAACAGCACCCACATCTGCAGCGACCGCGCCAGCGTCACCAGCTCGACAATCTGCGGCAGCGCCAGCGCCTCCGCGATGAACAGCACGGCGTCCGCGCCGGCGGCACGACTCTCGTATACCTGGTAGGGGTCCGCCAGAAAATCCTTGCGCAGGACCGGTAACCCCACGGCGGCCTTCACTTGCGCGATGTGCTCCAGACGCCCGCCGAAGTACCGCTCGTCGGTGAGCACGCTGAGGGCCTGGGCTCCGCCCTGTTCATACTGCCGGGCGATCGCGACCGGATCGAAGTCCGTCCGCAGCACACCCGCCGACGGGCTGGCCCGCTTGATCTCCGCGATCAGGTTCGGCCGCGCGCGACGCGGCACCGTCACCGCCCCATAGAAATTCCGCGGCGGCAGCAGAAACCCCGGCTGCGATTTCAGCGTTTCTACCGGACATGCCCGGCGCGCCTCCTCGACTTCGACACGCTTGTGGGCCAGAATCTCGTCCAGGACGTTTGCCACCGCGAATTCCTTTGCGCCGCCGGCGTACGTCGGACGCCGCGCCGTTACACCCGCCGTGCCAATGCTAGCTGACGTGTCTTCCATTCTGCAAGCTGTCGACCTGGGCCTGCTGGCGGCCGGCACCGTCTGCCTCGTCGTTTTCGTCGCCGCGGTCGTGCTACGCCGTCGCTGGCGCGATCCGCTGGCCGGCGTCGCGTTTTCGGTCGGCGGCCCGACAGCCTTCGGCCTCGCCGCGGCCGTACTCGCGTATCTGGCCCTGCAAATCGCCCTGGGGGACGTTTGCACGCACGGCCTGCCCGCCGCCGAGATCGCGCAAGCCGGCACCAGCGCCTGGCATCGCCAGCAGTGCGGCGCCATGCTCGGCCAACTCGCGGCCAGCGCCTTCATGCTCGTGTTGCTCCGCCGTGGCCGCCCGCCGGCTGCGAACCCGGTCCCTTGCAGCCTCGCGCGCGGCGTCGCCCTCGGCTGCGGCGGCTTTCTGGCCCTGCTCCCGCTCGTCACCGTCCTCTGGGGCATGGGCGTCGTGCTCTGGAAGTGGCTGCACCCGGATCAACCTCTGCCCGTGCACCCGGTTCTGGACGCGCTCGCCGCGAGCGCGTGGGGCCACTGGGGCGTGCTCCAGCTCGCCGCCGGTGCCGTCCTCGTGGCCCCGCTCGTCGAGGAACTGCTCTTCCGGGGCGTGATCTTGCAGACGGCCTATCGCTACTGGCATCTGCGCTGGCCCGCGATTCTCGCGTCCGCGGTCCCGTTCGGCCTCATCCACGGCCAGCCGCAGGACATGCTGCCGCTCATCGTGATGGGCGTCGTGCTCGGGTATGTGCGCGTGCGCGGCGGGGCCCTCTGGCCGTGCATCCTCGTGCACATGCTGTTCAACGCGCGCACGATCGCCTCCGCCCTCCTGGCTCCGGACCTGCTCCGCGCCGGCTGAGCGCACCGACCGGCCCGCGCCGCCCGCGAGGCTTGACGAAACACCCGCCGGTCGTATTCTCTCAACCTATGGCAGACCTCAGCTCCGGCAAAATCGTCGGCGAAGCCCTCACTTTTGACGACGTCCTGCTGGTTCCGCGGCGGGCCTCCGTCCACCCGCGCGACATCGACGTGAGCACCCAGCTCACCCGCCAGATCCGCGTCAACATCCCGCTCATCAGCGCGCCGATGGACACCGTTACCGAAAGCGGCCTCGCCATCGCCCTCGCCCAGGAGGGCGGCATCGGCATCATCCATCACAACCTGTCCGTCGAGGCCCAGGCCCGCGAGGTCCGCAAGGTCAAACGCTCCGAGAGCGGCGTCATCCTCGACCCCGTCACGCTCCATCCCGACGACAACATCGGCCGCGCGCAGGAAACCATGCGGCTGCACAACGTCAGCGGCATCCCGATCACGCAGGCGGACGGCACGCTCGTCGGCATCCTCACCCGCCGCGATCTCAAATTCCGCGCGTCGGTCGAGAGTCGCATCGCGGATGTCATGACGCGCGACGCGCTCGTCACCGCTCCGCCGCACACGACCCTGGACGAAGCCGGGGCCATCCTCCAGCAGCACAAGGTCGAGAAGCTGTTGCTGGTCGATCAGCACGGCAAGCTCGCGGGCCTGATCACGATGCGCGACATCGGGCGCTCGCGTGAGTTCCCGCAGCGCTGCTCGGACGACCGTGGACGGCTGCGCGTCGGCGCCGCGATCGCCGTGCACGACTACGAGCGGGCGGCCCAGCTCATCGCCGCGGACGTGGATGTCCTCGTCGTCGATACCGCGCACGGTCACAGCGACAACGTGATTGAGACGGTCCGGACGCTGCGGAAACGTCACGCCATCCAGATCATCGCCGGAAACGTGGCGACGGCGGAGGGCGTGCGCGACCTGGCGGACGCGGGCGCCGACGCCGTGAAGGTCGGCCTCGGCCCCGGGGCGATCTGCACGACGCGCGTCGTTACCGGCGCCGGCATCCCGCAGATCTCCGCGGTTCTCGCCTGTGCCAACGCCGCCGACGTCCCGATCATCGCCGACGGCGGGATTCGCTACAGCGGCGACATCGTCAAGGCCATCGCCGCCGGCGCCCACAGCGTGATGATCGGTTCGCTCTTCGCCGGCCTCGACGAGTCGCCCGGCCAACTCGTGCTTTGGAAGGGTCGCCGCTTCAAGGAATACCGCGGCATGGGCTCGCTGCCCGCGATGGCCCTCGGCAGCGCCGAGCGCTACGGCCAAGCCGCCGACCAGCCCAAGAAGATGGTGCCCGAGGGCGTCGAGGGCCGCGTCCCGTACCGCGGCAAGCTAAGCGAATACGTCTATCAGCTCGTCGGCGGGCTGCGGCAGGGCATGGGCTACGGCGGCGTCCGCAGCATCCCCGAGTTGCGCGAGCAGGGGCGCTTCGTCCGCGTCACGCACGCCGGCGTGGTCGAGTCGCACCCCCACGACATCGTGATCACGAAGGAACCGACGAATTACGCCATCGATTTCGGTATGGAAGAATGACGCCCGGCCATCGACCCACGCTTTCCGCCTTGCACGCCCGCGGCGCGGCGATATGCTTTGCCCCCGGAGGTTTGACACCATGCTGGCGCGGTCAAGTATGAAACTACCGGTTTCGGTCGCGTTGATGAGCCTGCTGGTCGCGGCTCTCGTGGCCGGATGTGCCCACATCCCGAACTACTACCGCGAGGAGGGCCCGTCCACCACGATGAACTGGGATTCTCCCACGGCGGCGGACGTCAAGGCGTCGCACCAGCCCGCCGAACCCCGGCACCGGTCGTGGCAGACCAGTACCGTCGCTGCGGAAAGCGGCGGCGTGGACCACTGGCCGATCTACTTCGAAGATCCCTTCGTCGACAAAGGCGATGGGCGGACCGACGAAACCGATCCGCACAACGTCTATCGCAACGGCTGGGAAGACTGGGTCGCGTTCCCCTATTGCCCGGCACGCTTCGTCGGAAACATGCTGCTCCTCCCGGCCAGCGCCGTCGTTACTCCACCCTGGACGGTGATGGAGAGCGACGGCAAGATCAGCCGCCAGTTCCTCGGCTACGACCACGACGCGGCCCCACTCGAACGCACTTGGCTGGGCGCCCCGACGGTCGCGGACGGCAAGGAAGCGGAAGCCCCCGAGCCGCCTGCCGAGCCCGCCCCGTAACCGGATGAGCGCAGCCCGCAAGCCCCCACAGGCGGCCGCTACAGCGTCTTCTCCAACTCGATTTCATCGCGCAGCGGGATGCCGTTCATCCCGACCAGCGGAATCGAGGGCTTGAGCTTACGCGACACGTCCAGGGCCCCGCGCCGCACCTCAACGAGCACGAGCCCGCGCCTCTGGTAGAACCCCAGCGCGTGAAGGTTGTCATTCGTCGTGATCAGCCACACCCGGCGGCATCCCGCGGCACGGGCCGGTTCTTCCACCGCCGCCAGCAAGGCCATACCGATTCCCTGCCCCTCCGCCAAGCTATCCAGCGACACGACCTCGCACTGGCCCGCCTCGATCGCGTACGTCAACAGCCCCCAAATCTCGCCGTGCTGCACCGCGACGAACCCTGGCAGCTCGTCCGCCCGATAGATCCGCCCGTGGTTCACGATGCGCGGCGACGTCCAGCGCTCGGTCAAAATCGCGCGCACCCGCCTACGATCTTCCGCCGATAGCGCCCTGATCTCATACTCCGCCACGGCGTTGCTCCGTTTCGCGACTCACGTTCGACACAGGTCGGCCGCCCGCGCGTCCAGGAGCCGCACCAGCTCCTCGGTCGCCATCTCGACCAGCACGCCGCGCCGCCCGCCGTTGACGATGATTGTCTCGAGCGCCAGCAGCGATTCCTCGATCACCACCGGCAACGGCCGCCGCAGCGCGAACGGCGAAATGCCACCCACCTTGTACCCGGTGACCTTTTCCGCCTCGTCGGTTTCGGCGAGGTCCGCGTGCGGCACGTCGAGCGCCGCCGCCAGCCGGCGCGGATCGACGCGCTGGTGGCCGGGGATGATCGCGATCCAGAACGCGTTGCCCGTCGCTTTGACGACCAGGGTCTTGCAAACCATCTCCAGCGGCCGGCCGACACCCTCCGCCGCATGATCGGCCCCGATCTCCGTGAACTCATACTCCAGCACGGCGAACTTCACCGCCTGCGTGCGAAGCCACTTGACCGCATTGGTGTCGGACATGTGCTGGAGCCCGAAACGCCTCGACCGCACGTCACCGGCGGGTTACGTACCCGCCGTGCCGCCCGTAGGATAGCCGGGCGATGAAGAACAGACACGCCCACGCACCGCCGGACCGCGCCGCCGGCTGGCTGCCGCAGCAGGACGCGCGCGTCATCGCCTGTGAGCGCTGCCCGCGTCTGCGGGACTATTGCCGCGTCATCGCGCAAACCAAGCGGGCCGCGTATCGCGACGAGACGTACTGGGGCCGGCCGGTGCCCAACTTCGGCGACCCGCACGCCCACCTGCTCGTCGTCGGCCTCGCCCCCGGTGCCCACGGCGCCAACCGCACCGGGCGCATCTTCACCGGCGATCGCAGCGGCGATTGGCTCTTCCGGGCTTTGCACCGCGCCGGCTACGCCAGCCAACCGACCTCGACGCGCGCGGACGACGGCCTCACCCTGCGGGATTGCCTCGTCACGGCCGTGTGCCGCTGTGCCCCGCCCGACAACAAGCCTACCCCGACGGAAATCCGCGCCTGCTCCGACTATCTGCTGGAGACGCTCCGCCGCGCACCCTGGGGCGTGCTGGTCGCCCTGGGCCAGCTCGCGTGGAACTGCTCTGCGCGGGCCCTGAACATCCGCCCCCCGCGTTTCGCCCACGCCGGCGAGCTCAAGCTACCCGATGGCCGGCTCCTGCTCGCCTCCTACCACCCCAGCCAGCAGAACACGTTCACGAAGCGCCTGACCGAGCCGATGTTCGACGCCGTCTTCCGGCGTGCCGCCGAGTGGTCCACTCCCGGCCGAGCAGGTTGAGCAACTCGTCGACGCTCAGCCCGGCGCGGTCCGATGGCCCCGGCTCAGCCCGTGATACGATCGGTTTCTTCCGAGCCGCCGCACTACGGCGCCGCCGGCGGCATCGCAGGCGGCTTCTGCGCCGGCTTCACCAGGACCGGCGCCGCCTCCGATAGCGGCGTCAACTGGCCCGCCGGCTTGGGCGGTGACGGCGCCGGCGGCGCGAACGCCCGCCCGTTCGCCGTCCTGTAGCACGTGAACCACGCCTGGTAATCCACCAGATCGATGCAGCCGTTGTGGTTCACGTCCATCGCGACCGCGGCCGCGTACCGCGCATCCGGCCCACAACGCCCCAGCGCGTCGAGCATGATCCAGTAGTCAAGCTGGTCTACAGTCCCGTCGTTGTTCAGATCGCCGCAGAGCGCGCAGGCGTCCGCCACGCCATTCTGGTCCGCGTCGGTGCAATCGGTCCCCGCGCCGTGCCAGCCGGCCCCCGGATTGGCCCAGCACTCGCTCTTCAGCAACACCAGACACTCGCCGGTGCCCAGGCAGCACGCGCCCGGCGGCGGCGGGCATGCGTTCGGCGTGCACGTAGTGCCGTCGCCCGCGTAGGTGCCGCCCAGCGCCGCGCACTCGGTCGAGTCTTCCATCCGGCAGGTCCCATCGTCAAGGCAGCACGCTGCCGGCGGACAACCCCGCCAGCGCGCCCAGTTCGCCGAGACGTTGCCGCCGGCGGTGGTGAAGTAGCCCCCTGCGATCAACTCGTCGTTGTAGACCATCAGCGCGGAAACGCGAGGATGGCTGTCACCGCCCATCCCCGTCCCCAGCGGCTGCCAGGTCGTACCGTTCCACCGGGCGATGTTGTTCGCGCTGACGCCGCCGGCGGTGGTGAAGTAGCCCCCCGCGATCAACTCGCCGTTGTAGACCGTCAGGGCGTCGACCTCGGAGTTCATCCCCGTCCCCAGCGCCTGCCAACTCGTGCCGTTCCAGCGCGCGATGCGACTTGCGCTGACGCCGCCGGCGGTCGTGAAGTAGCCCCCCGCGATCAGCTCGCCGCCATAGACCGTCAGAGCGTAAACGATGGCGTTCATCCCTGTCCCCAGCGGCTGCCAGTTTGTGCCGTTCCAGCGGGCGATGCCGTTGCATGTCACGCCGCCGGCGGTCGTGAACCAGCCTCCCGCGATCAGCTCGTCGTTGTAGACCGTCAGGGCGTGAACGGCGGTGTAGTTCATCCCCGTCCCCAGCGGCTGCCAGGTCGTGCCGTTCCACCGGGCGATGCAGCCCGCGTTGACGCCGCCGGCAGTATTGAACGAGCCCCCCGCGATTAGCTCGCCGCTGTAGACCGTCAGCGCGTAAACGCGCTGGTAGTACTCATAGCTCATTCCGATCCCCAGCGGCTGCCAGCTCGTGCCGTTCCAGCGGGCGATGTTTCTCGCACTGACGAGGCCGGCCTCGGTGAAGTGTCCGCCGACCACCAGGTCACCACTGGGCAGCACCGTCAATGCCTCGACCACTCCTGGCTCAGCAACAGACTTGGGCGGGCACCCACATTGCGGTTGGCACCAGCACGGATTGCTCGAATTCTGCCCTATCCACCACAACTCGGAACCCAGGTCGAACCACACCTGACTACCCGGATCCCACCCGGCAATCCCGTAGACCCGCACGCCGTCCACGGTCCAGAATTCGCCGCCCGCGATCAACTCGCCGTTGTAGATCGTCAGGGCACGAACCTCGCCGGAAATCCCCGTCCCCAGCGTGTGCCAACTCGTGCCGTTCCAGCGGCAGATGCGGCCGTCGGCCCAGAATTGGTTCCCCCCCGCGATCAGCTCGCCGTCGTAGACCGTCAGGGCATCCACGTGTGACAAGGAGCCGCCGACCTCGATCCCCAGCGACCGCCACGTCGTGCCGTCCCAGCGGGCGATGTCTTTCGCACTGACGCCGCCCACGGTCGAGAATTCGCCGCCCGCGATCAGCTCGCCGTTGTAGACCGCTAGGGCGTAAACGACGCTGTCCATCCCCGTCCCCAGCGCCTGCCAGCTCGTGCCGTTCCAGCGGGCGATGTAATTTGCGCTGGCGTCGCCGGCACTGGTGAACGCGCCGCCCACAATCAGCTCGCCGTTGTAGATCGTCAAGGCGGAAACGGAGGCGTTCATCCCCGACCCCAGCGGCTCCCAGCTCGTTCCGTTCCAGCGGGCGATGTAGTTCGCGCTGGCGCCGCCAGCGGTGGTGAACGCGCCGCCCGCGATCAGCTCGCCATTGTAGACCGTCAGAGCGTAAACGGCGCCGTTCATCCCCGCCCCCAGCGCGTGCCAGTTCGTGCCGTCCCAGAGTACAATGCGGTTGTGCGTCGCGCCGCCAGCGGTGCGGAACGAGCCCCCAACCAGCAACCGCTCCGGCTCCGGCCCCAGGCCGTCGGGGTCCCACGTGGTGGTGGCGTCCACCGCACCATCCGTACCTGCCACCCCCTGTCCCGGCCCATAAAGCCACTCCGGCGTGCAATCGGCCCACGCGCTCCCGCCCGCCGCTCCCAATGCGATGGCGACGACAAACAGTTTGCTCATACGATGTGCTTCGCTCACGATCCATCCTCCCTCGGCACGTTGTGCCATCGAGACCCGCCGTGCGATCTGGCCACAAGCTATCCCGCGCGGCGGATCGAAGTGCGTCCAACCGAGGCTTCCGAAACGACCTCGCCCGACTTCGGCGTCCGCCCATGTTCTGCCATTCTACAGCGCCCCTCACGCGCGCATCAACGGTTTTTCGCCGCGCCAAGACGCTCTGCGTTCTCCGGCTCGCCCTTGTCCCCCGCGCCCCCGCGTCCTACCATGCCGGCATAGCTTGTGTTGGCGTATAACGCGAGGGTCCAACATGGTGCGCGTCCTGATGCTGAGCCTCTGCGTGGCGGTCGGTCTCGCTTGCGTGGCGGCCGCCGTCGCCGACGTGATCGTCCTGCGCGACGGGCAGACCATCACCGCGCCCGTGCTCCAGGAATCGTCCGAGCGCGTCGTCGTCGACCTCGGCTACGACGTGCTGTCGATCCCGCGCCGCGACGTGCGCGAAATCAAGCCCGAAGGCGAGGCCACCACCGCCCCCAGCCAAGTGCACGCCACCGACAACCTCTACAGCACCGCCGACCTCCCGCCCCAGAGCGTCAAGCAGCTCTCCGAGCGCTTCGGCGAGGGCGTCGTGCTCGTCGCGTCGCCCGCCGGCCTCGGCAGCGGTTTCTTCATCACGACCCAGGGCCACCTCATCACGAACTTCCACGTCATCGAGGGCGAACGCAAGCTCGCCGTCACCGTCTTCCGCCGCACCGGCGACGAGTTCAAACGCCAGAAATTCGAGGACGTGGACATCGTCGCGACCAACTCGTTTCTCGACCTCGCGCTCCTGAAGGTGAACCTGCCCCCGGACTATACGCCTGTCATCACCTACCTCGCCGCCGCGGACGACCTGCGCGACGGCGACCCCGTCTTCGCCATCGGGAATCCGCTCGGCCTCGTCCGCAGCGTCTCCGAGGGCATCGTCAGCCGCCGCAACCGCGCCGAGCAGGGCCTCGTCTACATCCAGACCACGGCCCAAATCAACCCCGGCAACTCCGGCGGCCC
>PMMM01000086.1 GCA_003162245.1 Phycisphaerales bacterium | reverse complement strand
GGCCTGCCCAGGCACGACGACCGAAACCTCCACACCCCGACCAGCCACGCAATCAACGCCAGCAGCAGCGAGACAGTTAAGCAGGACACGAACGCCGCGGGCGCGGCAGAAGGGCGGAAGCAGAGCGTGCTCACGAATGCCGTCAGCAATGGCACACCAAAGAGCGCAGCCGCCACGCAAATTGCCGGCCCCGTCTCCATCCTCCGGAGTTGAGCGGAAATGACGGGTGCCGGAATCTCTACGTCACCGACCGGATTCAGGCTGCCGCATTCCGGGCACCGGATCGGATCGCCGGCCAGCCCGCGCAGGTTGTAGCCGCACGTTAGGCAATGCAGGTCCACGTCGAGCGCGCGCGGGACGGGCTGTTCCGGTCGGTCAGTCATGCTTGCAGAATAGCGACCGGCCGATTCGCCGGTAAGACCGCCCCACGCCCGGGCCATCGTGCCTCAGGATTCCCCCGCCGCCGTGCTCCAGTCGCTCTCGTACAGCTCGTATTCCGTCGGCGTCAGGCCCAGTCGCTGATAGACCGCGCGGGCCCGCGCGTTGCGCCGGTCCACGTACAGCCGCAAACCGCACACGTTCCCCGCATGCCGTGCCTGCTGCGCGACGTGCTCGTGCAGTGCCCGATACACGCCGTGCCGCCGCGACGCCGGTTCGACGTACACGCTCTGGATCCACCAGAACGTCCCGTCCCGCCAATCGCTGAACTCGTACGTGATCAGAAGTTGCCCGACGACACTCCCCTCGCGTTCCGCAACGTAGTACACTCCTAAGGCTGGATCGGCGACGACGCGGCGAACCCCGCGCGCCACGACGTGCCGGTCCAGTCGCCGCCCTTCGCTCTCCGCGGCCAGCGCGACGTTGAACGCCACGATGACCTCGGCGTCGTTTGGAACGGCGCGGCGAATGTGGAGTGCGGCAGCGTCCATGGATGGCGTATTAGGCCGGGCAGGGAAGCCATTTGCAACCCGGGGTCGCGAGCGGGCGCTGGATCGCCGCTTGAGGTGCAGATGATCAAGAGCTGGAAGAACAAAGCCGTCACGGTCATGGGCTTGGGCCGCTTTGGCGGCGGCGTCGGTGTCGCCCGCTGGCTGGCAGCCGCGGGCGCCAAGCTCACCATCACCGACCTCGCTCCCGCCGAAAAGCTCCAACGCTCCCTTGAGCAAATCGCGGACCTCGGCGCGACCCTGCATCTCGGCGGGCACGACGAGCGCGACTTCCGCGGCGCCGACGTGATCGTCATCAACCCGGCCGTCCCCCCGAGCTCGCCTTTCCTGCAGACCGCCCGGGCCGCCGGCGTCGAGATCACCACCGAACTCAACCTGTTCGTCGAACGCTGCCCCGCCCCGTGCGTCGGCGTCACCGGCAGCGTCGGCAAGAGCACCATCACCGCCATGATCGGGCACATCCTCACCCACACGCGGCCCGCGCAGCGCACCTGGGTCGGCGGGAACATCGGCCGCTCGCTCCTCGACGCCCTGGAGCAGATGCAGGCTGACCACCTCGTCGTGCTGGAGCTGTCCAGCTTCCAGTTGCAGCGCACCTCCGCCGTCCGCTGGAGCCCGCACGTCGCCGTCCTCAGCAACTTCACGCCCAACCACCTCGACTGGCATGGCAGTTTCCCTGCGTACGTCGCCGCCAAGCTGCACATCGTCCGCTTCCAGGACCCGCGCCGCGATGTCGTCGTCTTTCAGGACACGCCCGAGCTGCGGAAAACGCTGGAAAGCGTGCATGCCGACGGGCGCGCCACGTGGTGCTATGGACTGGACGGCGTGCAACCGATGGCCACGCGTCTGACCGCGGCCCCGCCGGGTGCGGACGATTCGCCCTTACGCTGGGACGGACTGACCCTCGCCGTGCCCGGACAACACAACCGCCAGAACGCCGCAGCCGCGCTCACGGTCGCGCACGCGCTCGGCGTGCCCAAAGACGCGGCCGTCGCGGCGCTGGCCACTTTCGAAGCGCTGCCCCACCGCTTGCAGCGCGTCGCCCAGCGCGACGGCATCACCTACTTCGATGACTCCAAATCCACGACGCCCGAGGCCGCGCTGACCGCCCTGCGCGCGATCGAGAACCCGCTGCTCGTGATCCTCGGCGGCTACAACAAGGGCAGCGACCTGCGGCCCGTCGCCGAGGAGGCCGCGCGCCGGACGAAATTCGCCGCGTGCATCGGCGCCACCGGCCCCAGCCTCGTCACCGCGATTCGCGCCGCCGGCGGACAGGCGGACCTCTGTCCAGACCTCCCCGCCGCCCTCGTCGCGTGCCGCCAGCACGCCCAGTCCGGCGACGCCGTCTTGCTCTCGCCGGCGTGTGCCTCGTGGGACCAGTTCGCAGACTATCGCGAGCGCGGCGACCTGTTTGCCCGGCTGGCGCGGGAAGAGTCCGGACCGGCCGCATGAAGCGCGGCACGCCGCACCGCGCGTTGCGCGACGCCCTACTGCGCTGGTATCGCCGCGACGCCCGGGATCTGCCGTGGCGGGCGACGCGCGATCCTTACCACGTCTGGCTCTCCGAGATCCTGCTTCAACAAACGCGCGTCGCGACGGCCCAGCCCTATTACGAGCGGTTTGTGCAGGCGCTTCCGACCGTGCAGGCGTTGGCCGCGGCGCCGCTCGACCGCNNGTGCTCAAGCTCTGGGAGGGTCTGGGCTACTACAACCGGGCGCGGAACCTGCACCGTGCCGCGCAGCTCATCGTGGCCGACCTGAGCGGGCAGCTCCCGCGCACCGCGGAGGCGTGGCAGCGGCTGCCAGGCGTCGGGCCCTACACCGCCGGCGCCATCGCGAGCATCGCGTTCGGCGCGCGCGTGCCGGCCGTGGACGGGAACGTCAAACGCGTCCTATCCCGCCTCTTTCG
>PMMM01000260.1 GCA_003162245.1 Phycisphaerales bacterium | reverse complement strand
CTCGGCCAGCGTGGTCCGGTCGGCTCGTCCGCCCGCGGCCAGCGCGGGGTCATAGGGCAGCGCGACGATCGGAACGTCGCCCCAACTCCGGCCGCGCTCGCTCAATCGCGCACGCAACGAGCGGACGATGACCTCCTCGGCCTCCGGCGGCACTTTGTTCAGACAGACGACCAGCGGGCGGGCCAGCGGCGCCAACAGGTCCAGCAGATGCCACACCGACAGATCCGAGTACTTCTCCTTGCTCAGCACCAGCAGGTACAGGTCCGCCAGGGCGACGACTTCGACCACAGCGTGCACATACCCCCGGGCCGCGAGCGAATCGAAATCCGGGGTGTCCCACACCACGCAGCCCGGTCGCGCGAACAAGCCCGCATCCGGGTCGGGCGCGCCGGCCGGCTCGGCTTTCGTCAAAGCGTACGTCTGGAGAGCCCCGCGCGAGAGTTGATCGGGCGCGCACCGTTGCCAACCGGGCAGCAACGCCTCCGCCCAGGACTCATTCTCGCTGGCCGCGGTGAGCCAGAATCCTGCGGGGTGAACTGTGAAGCCCGCGAGCGGGCTGACCTCGGCCACCGCGCGGCCCAGGAGCAGATTCACGAGCGTGCTCTTGCCGGTCTGCGTCGGCCCGATCACCGCAATCTGCCGCGGACGCGCGCCCGCTCCGCCGGGCCAGTCCGCGTAGCGCAGCGCCGCCTCGGCGAGGAGCAGCGATTCGAGCGGGATCGGCGACGCGGTTCCAGAGAGGTCCGCGCCCCCCGACCGGTCGCGCAGGCGTTGATAGCCCGCGCTCAAGTCCGCGAGGAATCGCCGCAGAGTCTCTGGGGCGTCCGAAGTTGGATGCCGGGGTTGCTCCACAGGGCGGTATTCTGCCGCCGGCCGCCGAGATTCGATAGAGTCCGGCCGCCGAACCCCCCCGCGTTGCGGGTCGGCGCCCACGCTCCTATACTTCCACCCGTCCGCGAGCCAGGAGTATGCCGCGTGCCCATCTATGAATACGAATGTCCGGCGTGCCACGCGACGTTCGAGGAGCTGATCCGCTCCCCGGGCGACGAGGGCCGCGTCCGGTGCCCCAAGTGCGGCCAGCGCAAGGTCGCGCGGCGGCCGAGCGTGTTTTCGCCGCACGGCGCGCCCGCGAAGCAGTCGGCACGCCGCGGCGGATTTCCAGCCTGCGGACAATGCAGTAACCCGGGCGGGGCGTGCCCGTTGGCGGAGTGACGAAAGGCCGGTATGACGGTGGCACGCGAGGGCGATAAGACCGCGAGGGCAATCGGGGCGGGCCTGTTGACCTGGATCCTGCCGGGCGCCGGGCATCTGTGGCTCGGGCACCGCGGGCTGGCGCTCGTCTTCTTCGCCGCCATCAGCCTCCCCTACGGCGTGGGCATGGCTCTCGGCGGACTGCTGGATTCCGCCAACCCGCGCACGAACCCGTGGCTCTGTCTGGCCGAGGTCGGGGTGGGCGGCTACACCATTCCCGCGTACGTCGCCAGCCAGTCGCTCGAACGGCGGGTGTTGCAGGAAGTGGGGCTGCGGGCGCCGCCCGACCAGGCGTTTCGCGACGACTACGGGCGCTACATGGAGGCCCGGGCGAAATACATGTCCTTTTACCCCGAGTCCGACGTCGCCCAGATCTACCTCGCCACCGCCGGTCTGCTGAATCTGCTCGCGATTCTCGACGCGATTTCCCGCGCCCAGACGGGCGGGCTGCCCACCTATCACCGCGAGCTGCTGGCCGCGCAGCGGGAGGGCGGGACGTGACCGGGCTGACAGGCGCGCTGACCATCGCGACATGGCTCGTCCAGCCCCTGCACCTGCCAACGGGTGCGCGGCTCTGGATGCTGCTGCCGCTGGTCGCGTGCGTCGCGGCGGTTTATCGCGCGACGCGCGTCCGCACTGCGGGCGAGATGCCCTGGGCCACGGTCCGGACCTTCCTCAGCATCGTGGTCGGCATGGCGCTCATCGCGGTGGCGTTCTACGTCGTCCACCTGGCCGCGCGGCGGTTCTTCTGAGCGCCGCGAGCGTGCACGGCGTTGGCCAACGGGGGTTCCAGTGCTCGGCCTACGGGGCCGGCGCGGTGCCGGCTGGCTGCTGGACACGCTGCCAGGCAGCCAGAAGACGGGGATTATTTGGGCTGGTCGCCAGCGCTTCGCGCAGGCACGCGCGCGCCTTCGTCCAATCGCCCCGCGCCGCGTGAACCTGGACCGCGCCAAGCACTGCGTCGACGCAGCGCGCAGCCGCCGGCGTGCTCGAACTGGTGCCGATTTCCGCGCGTGCGAGGCGTATAGCGGCCTCGAAGCCTTGCAGCGCTCCGTCGAGGTCGCCCGTACGGCGTAGAGCTTGCGCGAGGTTGTAGTGGAATAGGACGTCGCGCGGCGCCAGGGCCACGGCCCGCCGCAGATACTCCACGCCCTCGGAATCCCGCCCCAGCTCCATCAACGTCGCGCCGAGCCCCGTGCACAGGCTTGCCTCCTGAACGGCCGAGGGGTCACTCGCGAGCCGCTGCCGGTAGATTGCCGCCGCCGCCTCGTACTGCTTGAGGTGCTGGAGGGTGATCGCAAGGTTCGTGAGCAGCGCACCGTGTTGGGGACTCGATTTCAGGCCGCGCTGCAGGTACGGGAGCGCTTCCTCGGGACGACCGGAATCGGTCAGGAAGCCGGCGAGACAGCTCAGCGCGTCCGGGCCGTCGGGGTTGATCGCCAGGGCGTCACGGTAGCACCGGGCGGCGCCTTCGTAATCGCCACGCTGCTGCAAGGCCGCCCCCATGTTCGTGCGCGCATTGTAGGAGTCCGGGGCGACAGCCAGCGTGTACCCCCACAGTGTTTCGGAGCTTCGCCAGACCTGCGTCTGACGCCAGGTGAGCCCGGCCAGGACGAGGATCACCCCCGCACATGCGGCGGCGAGCGGCACGCTGCGATTGTAGCTGCGCCCGAGCGAGTGGCGGTCGATGACATACAGCAGGCCAGCCCCCGCGAGCACGGCCCAGGTCATGCACGACAGGTACGAGTACCGATCTGCGACGAGTTGCGGCCCCGCCTGCGTCAGACCCAGCACGGGCGATACGACGATCCCGTAGTAGGCCCACAGCGCCAGTCCGGCGGGCCAGCGGCGACGCAGGGCCACGACCAGCCCCGTGATGGCCAGCACGACGACCGCCGACGCGACGAACCGTGCCTCGAAGGGGTTCAGTTTGAGCGGGACCTCGTAAATCGGAATCAGCCCCGTCGGCCACAGCGTCTTCCAAAGGTAGAACACGATTCCGTAGAACGCCTGGGCGATGCGCGGCAGCCAGCCGTACTGGGCCAGCGTTTTCATCGTGTCGAGGGCCGAGCTTTGGGCCCGGAGCGCCTCGAGACCCGTCCAGGCCGCCAGCGCCACGAATGGGATCTTCTCCGCGAGCACGCGGATGCGCCCGCGCGCCCGAAAACGCCGCAGCGGATACCAGTCGAGGACGAGCAGGACCGCTGGCAGCGTCATGCCCCACGCCTTGCAGAGCAGCGACAGCAGCAGCAAGGCGAGGGCGAGCGCGTACCAGCGCCACCGCGCACGCTCCGCGCGCGCGAAGCGCAGATACGCCAGCAGGCACGCCAGCAGGAAGAAGACCGACAGCACGTCCCGGCGCTCCGTCACCCAGGCCACGGATTCGGCCCGGAGCGGATGTACGGAAAACAGCAGCGCCGCCAGCGCGGCGGCGAGGCGCACAGCCGTGGGATGTCGCGCGCTGGCCGCCGGGTTCGTCAGCGCGAGGAGCCGCGCGGCCAGCCAGTAAAGCAGCACGGCGTTCAGCGCGTGCAGAATGACGTTCGTGAGGTGGAACCCCAGCGCGCCGCGCGCGTCGAGCCCCCAGATTTCATAGTCCACCGCAAAACTGAGCCACGTCAGCGGGTGATAGTGGCCAACCCAGTACGCGGTGAACATCCACCGGAGCTGCGGCCCGCCCAGCCCGCGAAAATGCTCGTTCTTCAGCAGGTTCCGGTCGTCGTCCCAGTTCACGAACTCGTTGCGCAGCGCGGGCGAAAAGACGGCCAGCGTGGTCAAGAGCACGAGTAGCGGCAGCGCGCTGCGTAGCCAGCGCTGCCGCGGCGCGCCGGGCTCCGCGGGCAGTGCGACTCTGGAACGTGCGATCTCGCGTGAACCGGACATGAAGGCGTTTTCGTCAGGTCGCGGGGCTGATGGGCAGGATGATGTCGAAGCGGGCGCCGCTGCCCGGGACGTTTGAGACCCGGATTGTCCCGTGCATCTCGCCGACCAGCCCGTGGGCGACCGCCAGGCCCATGCCCGCATTGTGGCCACACCCGCTGCACAAGGCACCCTTCGTCGTGAAGAAGGGCTCGAACAGGTGCTCCATGTTCGTCGGGTCGATGCCGTCCCCGGTGTCGGTGATCGAAAGGCACACGCTGTTCTCGTCCCGACGCGACAGCGTCACGCTCAAAGTCCCGCCGCTGGGCATGGCCTCGGCCGCGTTGTCGACGAGGTTGTTGAGGACTACGAGAAGCTGCTCGCGCCGGACCGGAATCGCCGGAACGAGCTGCCAGTCCACTTGCAGCTTGATGTGCTGCCCGCCGAGCCGCTCCTCGTTCTGATCCAGAAAATACAGCACCACCTCCGTCAGGTCCGCGAGGTCCGTGCTCTGGTGGTCCGCCTGCGCGAACGCGAGCAACTGCCGCGTGATGTGGGCCGCCCGGCCCACCGCATCGGCGGTGCGCTGCAACGCGCGGCGCATCGCCGTCACCGTGCTCATGTTGATCGCGTACTCCACGCTGGTCGCAATGGAGCAGAGCAGGTTGTTGTAGTGATGCGCGACCGCCCCCGAGAGCGTGCCCAGCGACGCCAGCCGTCCTCGCCGATCCAGCGTCCGCTGCAGCCGCATCCGCTGGGTGATGTCCCGGAACCACAGCGACACGCCCTGCAACGTCCCGTCCGACTCGAGCACCGGGGTGAACCACACGGCGTACTCGAGCGGGTCGTCCGCCGAGCCGCCCAGCCGCGTCTGGAACTCGCTCGCTTCGAGCGTGCTGCGGACGCTGTCCACGGTCCGTTCGACGGCCTCACGGTCCGCTTCGGGGAATAGCGCATTGACCGGGCCGCCGAACGCGCGCCGCCCCATGCCGAACAGCCGCCGGGCCGCCCGGTTGCCCGCGACGATGTGTCCGTCGGGCCGGCAGGCGATGATGGCAAAGCCCGCGCCCTGAAACAGGCTGTCGAGATACCTGGGGTCGAGACGCCCCAGCGTCGTCGAGGGCTCAATAGCGCTGGGCGACATGGTTTACATCCGCACGCAGGAACACATAAGAGTCGTAGCTCTGCCCATCCTCCTCCGAGACCAGAAACGAGTTGCCCACCAGACCGCTGACCCCGGACTGCTCCCCGGGGGCGATCAGCAGGAACCGGCCGGGCTCCAGGTCCGCGGCGAAGCCCGCGGCGCCGAACGCCCGCCCGGAGTAATTCGGCACCTGCGTCACGCCGGCCTCGTTCCGCACCCACCGCAGACCCTCCAGCCGCTGCCGCACCTCCGGCACCACGGACAGCCGGATGCGATCCGGGCGCTGGAGATCCAGGGCGTAGCTGAGGCGCAGGACGTTGCGGCTCTGCGGCCAGGTCTCGCCCGTCAGCACGCCGTCGTCGGCCAGGAAGAACAGGGTCTGCTCGTGCGGCCCGGTGTCGAGCTCGAGCGCGAGCGGATACTCGGCCGGCACCCGCAACGGTGCGATCGGGGTCGAGTTCACGCCGGGGATCGCGTCCAGGGCCGCGCGGACGGCTTCCCACCATTGCTCGTCGCCCACGCCGACGCGCAGGCCGTTGTGCCGCAGGCGCAGCGTCGTCGCGTTGTCCAGCGCGTCCTCGCGCAGGTGATTCCACAGCATCTCGGCCCGGGCCCGCTGCGAGCGCGGAACGCGCACGCGCAGCGCCGTGAGCACGACGTCCAGGCGGGTCACGCGGGTCGTCCCGCCGTTATCGGCGGCGGNNACGCCACGAGCTTCAGCGGGTTGTCTTCGGGTTGGAGCAGGGCGAGGCGGGCGGGCGGGGCGGGATTCCCGGGGGAGGCGGCCGGCGGCGTGGGACGTGTGCCGCTCCAGGGCGCTAACGGGAGGGAACTACACCCGCAAAGCCCGACCGTAACTGCGATCAGCACGCGGTGGATCACGCGCCTCCCATGCGCTGGCAACGCTCGCGACAAACGACCCGCTCGCATTCAGTTCGTCAAATCCTGCGGGCCCGGACCCGCACTTCGCACCTCGGCCAACCGGCTCACGACTGACGCAGGCTGGCCTGCTACCCCTCCATTCTAAGATTCTAGCGGAAACGGACTTGGATTACCACGGGCTGTGATCACCGACGGGGTGTGACTGTCTTTCCTGGGGCGGGTAAAGTGCTTGCTGGAAATGGGTTGGTGGGGTCACGCGGGTTGTTTTTGGCCTGGGGGCCAAGCGATGAGCGAGAACGCGGCCGGCCGGGCCCAAGGCTGGGACATGGGCAGCGGCCCGACCGAGAGTCTGGGCAAGGCCCTGACGGCAGGCCGGAAGGGTCCGGGCCTGGGTTGGGACTCGCTGAACGCCCAAGCCAGGCGGACCCTTACCGCCCTACACGATTCCCGCGCGCGGAACGCTCTCAGCGCCCCCGGCAGGTCGCCGGGATCGCGCCACCCAGGTCAATGCCAGTTTCGGCCGCGGTCGTCATCGTCCTTCCAGTTCCAGAAATCGTCGCCATCGCGGTCGCACGACCAATGGTCGCGGTCATCTCTCCTGCAGTGGTCGTGTTCATCCTCGTCGCAGTCCCTGCCGCCATCGTGGTCGCGATGGCCATCGTGGTGCCTGTCGCCACACGTTCCAACGGTGGCCGCTGCCGTGCGCACGCCGACGTATTTGGAACTGCCGCAGCCTCCTCCAAGAACGTAAGCCTTGAAGGCCTCAGGCGTCCCAGCGAGGTCGTTGTTCTTGTAGGAACTGAGCTGGTTGCTGTCCACCGGCTTCACGTTGAGCGTCTGAAGGTTGCTGGAGAATCTTGAGTACCCCGCGGCCGCCCAATTCCAAGTGGTGCTCACGTTCCCTCCGACCTCAAAGTCGCCGGACCAGGTGACGCGGTGGATGCTCCCAGCGGTTACGGCGCTCGGCGTCTGGACGGCCACTCCAGAGAGGAAGACCGCTCCTGAGTAACTGGTCGGGACGGTCGTGGCCCACGTGTTAGTGATCGGATTGTAGGTGGTGGTCGTCGCCGTCGCCGTGGACGAATACGCGACCGTCGCGTCGGGCACAGTGATCTGCTTCTGCGCGCCGTTGAGCGTGAACGTGAGGCGGGAATTCTTCAACGTGATCGCCCCGGGCGCGGCGCTCGGTCTGATGACGCTGCTGAACCAGATGTACCCATTGGCCGGTATCGACGGATTGTTGAACGTCCAGGTGATGCTGCTGCTCGTGACGCACCTCTCGCCGGGACAACCGAGACTGTTCAGGGCTTCGAGCTGTGTCGTGGTTCCGCAGAGATTGCCTCTGGGAGCCAGGGCCGCCTGCACCAGGGCGATGACCTGCTGCGTGCTCAGGGGGTAAGCAACGTTCGGGCTGGCGGCATTGAGCAGCGCCGCCACGGCCTGCCGAGCCAACGCATTCACCCCGCCGCCGCTGCGCTGGAGTGCTTGCAGCAGCGTGATATTGGGAGTGAAGGCGTTGACGCCGAACGTGGCATCGAAATCCCGGCTCGTGGAGTAGCCCGCGGGCCACTCCGCCGTGTGGGTCTTCCAATAGTCTAGGCTACAGCCCTCGTTGCACCCGGCGGTGTCGGACTGCCCGCAACCGCATGTGCCCGGCTCCGTCTTCTTGGGATCGTTCGGGCAGAGGTCTTTGCAGTCGGCCACGCCATCGCCGTCGGTGTCGGTGTCCGGCACGCCGCAGCCGCACTGCCCTGGCACCGTTTTCATGGGATCGTTGGGGCAGCCGTCCTTGCAATCCAGCGTGCCGTCGCCGTCGGAATCGACATCCGGGCTCCCCGGACACACATCGATGCAGTCGGGCACGCCGTCGCCGTCGCTATCCGTATCCGGCTTGCCGCAGCCGCACACGCCGGGGCTGGTCTTCCTGGGATCTGTCGGGCAACCATCCAGGCAGTCGGGCACGCCGTCGCCGTCGGTGTCGGTGTCCGCAACCCCGCAGCCACAGATGCCCGGGGCGATCTTGCGGGGATCGTGCGGGCAGCCGTCCAGGCAATCGGGCAGGCCGTCGCCGTCAGAATCCAAGAGATCGTTCTGGCCCTGGCAGCGGTCCAGGCAGTCGGGCACGCCATCGCCGTCCGAGTCGGTATCCGCCACCCCACAACCGCACACCCCGGGGTCGATCTTGTTGGGATCGTTGGGGCAAAGATCCACGCAGTCCGGCGTACCATCGCCATCGCTGTCGGTATCCCGCACGCCGCAGCCGCACTCCCCGGGATCAAGCTTGTTGGGGTCCAGCGGGCAGTTGTCCAGGCAGTCGGCGACGCCATCGCCGTCGCTGTCGACATCCGACACGAAGCAGCCGCATACGCCGGGCGCCGTCTTCTGGGGATCGGTGGGGCAGCCATCGTGGCAATCCGGGACCCCGTCGCCGTCGGTATCGGTGTCCGCCACCCCGCAGCCGCACAGCCCCGGCCCGGTCTTATGGGGATCGGTGGGGCAGCCGTCGATGCAGTCCGGCTTGCCGTCTTTGTCGGTGTCGACGTCTGGAACTCCGCAGCCGCAGATGCCCGGCGCGTCCTTGTCGGGATCGTTGGGGCAGCCGTCCAAGCAATCGGGCAGCCCATCACCGTCGCTGTCCGTGTCAGGGGTGCCGCATCCACAGTGGCCCGGGTTGATCTTACTGGGATCGTTCGGACACAGGTCGATGCAGTCCGGCGTGCCGTCGCCATCGCTGTCGGTGTCGGGCGTGCCGCAGCCGCAGACGCCCGGATCCGTCTTCAGCGGATCGTTGGGACAGCCGTCCACACAATCGGGAGTCTGATCGCCATCAGAATCGACCTCTGGTACGCCGCAACCGCAAATCCCTGGAGCGGTCTTGAGGGGGTCATTGGGGCACAGATCGCTGCAATCCATCGTGCCATCGCCGTCGCTGTCGACGTCCGCTACGCCGCAGCCGCAGACACCAGGGGCGACCTTGTTGGGGTCGGCGGGACAGCCGTCAAGGCAATCCGGTACGCCGTCTCCATCTGTGTCAAGGTTGTCGTTCTGCCCTTGGCAGCGATCCACGCAGTCCATCACGCCATCGCCGTCGCTGTCCACATCGGGTGTGCCGCAGCCGCAGACGCCCGGCGCCACCTTGTCGGGATCGTTCGGGCAAAGGTCCAGGCAATCTGCCGTACCGTCGCCGTCGCTGTCGACGTCCGCTACGCCGCAGCCGCAGACGCCCGGCGCCGTCTTGAGCGGATCGCCAGGGCAGCCGTCCACGCAATCGGGAACCCCGTCGCCATCGCTGTCGATGTCCGGGATGCCGCAGCCGCAGACGCCCGGCGCCGTCTTCAGCGGATCGCTCGGGCAGCCGTCCACACAATCGGGAACTCCGTCGCCATCGCCATCGACATCCGGTATGCCGCACCCACAAGCCCCAGGGGCGGTCTTCTCGGGATCGTCGGGGCAGAGATCGTTGCAGTTGGGCGTGCCGTCGCCGTCGGTATCGGTGTCGACCGCACCGCAACCGCACAGGCCGGGAGCCACTTTGTTGGGATCGTTCGGGCACAGATCCTGGCAGTCGGCGACGCCGTCACCGTCCGTGTCGGTGTCCGGAATACCACAACCGCACACGCCCGGTTCCGCCTTGTTGGGGTCGTCCGGGCATTTGTCCTCTGGACCGGTAACCGTATCGCTGGCGGTCAGGCTATTGTCGCGCATGGAGCAAGTGACCATACCTACCGGGTACTGCGCGGCAGCAGTGAATACCAGAAATACCGACTTGGCCCCGGCGGGCCCGAAGGTGCCGTCGCCCAGCCGGCTGTACAGAAAACGTGCCGCCTTGTGGCCGTTGGCCAGGGTGACGATGCTTCTGCCGGTCGGCGCCATGGTCCCCACCGTTCGACCGTTCACCGTCCCGCTGGTCGAGGTCGCTACACGCAGCAGGGGCACTCCCGTCACGCTCTCCACGTCATAGGCGTAGAGTTTGTCATTGCCAGCGAGATACTCCAGAAGATACGCGTACTGCGTTTCGCCGGGAGTGATTCCGAGGGGATCGGAGGCGCTCTGGCCATCGAACGCCCCATAATCCACCTGGACCGTCAGGGAGAGCCCTTCGGGGCTGGGCCCCGCGGACAACGTCTTGGTGCCGGCGGATCCGGGAACGGCGGCCCCCTGGGCGTGCAAGACAACGAGCAAGAGCGACAAGCCCGACACAAGCATGGTACGCGATCTCATGAGCGCTTCTCCTCCATAGAATTGCAGGGTCCCCCTGAGCGGACCCTACCCCTCAGTAAGCTTCTTTCCACACAGTGCAGATCGCCGAGCTCTCGCCCGCTCAGCGTATGCTTTGACGATACGCGCGACTTGCGGCCGCGAACCCGGCCGGCTCCTGCCTCGAACGAAACAACTAGGTGATTCGACGCCGCGCCCGGATCATCACTCCGCCGAGCCCCAGCAGCAGCAGCGCGCTCGGCTCGGGGGAAACATGGATGATCACATCTGCGGGAACGTCGTTGATCGTGTTGGTGTCGCTGAACTCGATCCACATGTCGCCGAAGGCGCTGGCGGGCACTGCCGGCGTCAGGACCAGCAACTGCGAGTGCTGGCCGGCGGCGAAGCTGGGTCCGAGATCGTCCCCCAGAAAGGTGAAGATCCCCTGGGCCACCGGGTCGGTCACCGCCCCATATTCGAAGGGAGCCACACCACCGTAAGCATCAATCTGGTGGCCCGCCGGGCCAACCAGGAATGGCCCTGCCGGTTCGATCGCGGTTGGGGTGGTGTCGTCCTGAATGTACGACCCGCCGAGCGGAGCAAATACAGTGAACTTGCCGAAACTCAAGGTGTACTGGCCCACGCCCCCGCTTCCTTTATGCTCCAGGGCGAACACCAACTGCGGGCTGCTGTTCGCGCCCAGCGGATCGGTCGGGCTGGTGCCGTCATAAACTTGCCAGGCGACATCGACGGAGTAACTGCCGTTCTCCGGCGTGCTGCTGCCGATCACGTTCACGAATCCCGCGGAATTCGGGAACATCGCCGCGGTGGCGGCGACACTGGTTAGCGTCACGATCATGGCAGCAAGCGGCCTCTGCGCCTTGCGAGATATTCGCGCGAACATCATGGTGATTGCCTCTTCCTCACACTTCGGCGGAGACTCGCCAACACGAGCGAGCCACCTCTCCCAACCGCTCCGCCGACGCCGCGTTCCCTTGCGGCTATAGCGCCATAGTAAAAGGGCGGTTCTTGTGAGTCAATAGGAAAATCGCCCGATAGCGATACGGGGTGTGACCACGCTTTGTGGCGGTGGGTAAGGTACGTGGGCAAAATACGTTACGGTTTCGAGATGGGTTGGTTTGGCAAGGAGGCCGAGCATGAGCGTGGAATCGAGCGAGCGGGAGTTTGCGGCCTGGGCCGAGTCACTGCACGCGGAATATGACGCCTTTCTGCGGCAGAGTTGGGCGGCGAGTGGCGGCCGACGTGGCGGGGCACGGATGGTCGCACGCCGGCCGGCCGGACGCGGGTTTACGTGGAGATCGACGGTTTCCTGGCGCCGATGGTGACGGAGGCGGAGAAGCAGAAGCGCCGCGCCACGCGGCTTCGTCGCCGGCGGCGGGGGCGAACGGGCGGGTGCTCTCCGGGCCCGCCGGCAGCGGACCGAAGGGTCAGAAACGGCTGCGCCGGGGCTGCCTGGCCCGACCGGCGTGCGGGGCGCGGGCTTCCGCGGGGATCAGGTGGTTGCGAAGACTCTCGGCCCGTGCCGCCGGCGGAAAACCAACGGCCCCGGGGCCGTCGACGAAGATCCGCACCGGTCCGCACCATCCGGCCAGCGTGCCAAGTAACGGCCATCATGGGCTTCGACCCGCATTCCCTGGTCCTTATGGGCGCAATGGTACGCCGTCGCCACGTGCCGTTAGAGCCGGACGGCTGGACCGGGTAGAATGGCGACCGCGGAGGACGCAAACGGGAAATGTCAGCTTGAGGCCCCGGGCATACAAAAGGGACGCCGCAGCGACCCGCGCGAGCGAGTCCGAGCTGCGCTCCGCGAACGCCGTGCCGCCCGGGTTAGCGGTGGCGCCCGCCGGAACCGAGCTGCTGGCGCCTTTGCTGCTGGGGATCTCGGCCGGCCTGCAACTCACACTGGCCGCCCTGGTCCTGCTCGGACCGCGGCGGGCAATCGATCCCGCGACCCTGACCGAGTTGGGTCGGCGGTTTTGCCACCCGGAATGGGACATCCCGATCTATGCCGGCGGGTGCGTCGTCTCGTTGGCCCTCGCCCTGGTTGTCGCGGCGATTTACCGGCGCACCGCGGCGCGGCGGGCGGCAACGCTGGGGCCAGAGGAATATCGTGCGTGGCGCACGTACGCGCTCGGCGTGTTGAGCGCCCTCGCGGTGATCGGCGTGGCGCTGTTCCTGATCCTGCTGCTGGGACGGTTCCCGCTGCCCAAGAACACCACGACCCCGCTGACGGGCGGCCAGGCGGTACGCCTGCCCACCCCCACGGCGCTCGATGTGGCCGCATTGTTGGCGCTGGCACCGGCGATGCTGGCCTGCGCTGCCCTGGAGCTGCGCCGGGTCCGCGTCCACCTGCCGGAACGCAGAGCGACCGCCACTGCCCCGACCGCGATCCGATTGGGCTGGATGCTGGATGCAGCCTGCGCCGTCGTCCTCGTGGCGATCGTGTTCATTCCGCGTGCGTGGTGGGGGAACGTCATGAGCTCGGTGATGAACGAGGAGGGCATGTATCATTGGAATTTCTTCGTTATGGACCCGGCGTTGAGCTGGCACTGCGGGCTCGCGCTCGGCACCGAGCGCTATTGCCAGTACGGGGCCGGCTGGCCGCTCGTCATGGGCTGCCTGGCTTGGATCACGCCGCTGGCCTACAGGACCATGCTCGGCATCGGAGTAATCTGGGGATGCGCGTACTACGTGGGCGTTTACGCACTGCTTCGGCAGGTTGCGCAGCGGCGGACACTGGCGCTCGTTGGGGCGCTGGCCGCGATCCTGCTCCAGATGTTCAACGGCATCAAGCCGGCGCTGGTCATGTGGTACGCTCCGTCCTCGACGTGCCTCCGGCATCCGTTGGACGTTTTCGCCGCCATCGCCCTGTTGCAGTTCGCCCGCAGCGGCCGGCGCGGCTGGGCGCTGGCCGGCGGCGCGCTGGTAGGTCTGGAGCTCCTCTTCTCCACGGATAACGGCCTCTACCTCGTCCTGGGTCTCGGCCTCGTCATTGCACTCTACCTGCTTAACGCCCGCCAGCCGGGCCTGCGTGGCGCACTGCGGCCCATCACCCAAACCGGTGGTGCGGCCACAGCCGTCGCAGCCGCGGTGCTGCTCGCGGGGCTGCTGGTCGCCAGCCGCGGGACGCTGTTCTCGCGCGCATTCTGGACGGGCTATCTCGAGGCGCTCATCGTGTACCCCAAGCTGGGGCTGGGCCAATTGCCGCTAGCCGGCGTGGAAGACGGCGCGGTGCTGCTGTTCGCCCTGTTCTGCGCGACGTACCTGCTGGCGCTGGGCTGGGCCGTGACCCGCGCCCTGCGGCCAGAGCCGCTCGCCGCCCAGGACGCGCTCCTGGCGGGTCTGGCCGGGTACGGACTACTGCAGGCCCTGCTGTTCGTGGGTCGCTCGCATCCGTACAACATCTACCACGTCGCCGTGCCTTTTGTCCTCGTGGTCGTCGTGGGGGCTGCGCGGTTGGCCAGCCGGGGCCCCGTGCGACGCTCCGTTCTGCCGGTGGCCGCCCTCGCCGTGGTGGCGCTCTGGCTGCTCAGCAATCCTCAATTCGCGGTCTACCCGGCGCTGCTCCGGGTCGGGCTGACCGATCCCCCCAGGCTGGGCAGCTACCTCTTCCCGGACACGGCCGATGTGCCGGTGGCGCCGGAGTGGGAACACACTGCGGCCGCCTTTCGCGCGGATGCGGCGGACCTGCGGCATATCACGGCGGGCGGCGCCCGGGCGGCTGTACTGACCGAGCAACTCGACACCCCCATGTACCTGGCCACGGGCCTGCGACCTTGGGGCCGGTACGTGGCACTGGCAACGAGTTCATTCACGCTGGAGCGGGTACAGAGCGAGGTACAACGGCTGGAAGCCGACCGGCCGCAATACGTTGTCCTGGAAGTGCCGCGGCCGCACAACCCGAATCCGTACCGCGAAGCGGTGGCCGGCCGCTACGAGCTGTTGAAGGTCGGCGCCGCGACCGAAATCTGGCGTTTGCGTGAGTCCCCGGCGGCCAGCGCTCCGGCGGGCCATTGAACTCGGCTTGTCTCCCGCCCCATGCCAAGCGGATCGGGCGCCCATTGCCCCCTCTGCTCCGGTCCGGGTCGCTCTCATGCAGCAAGCCCCGGCACCGTACGGCACCGGGCGTTTTCAAGAGCGGGTGATGGGACTTGAACCCACGACACGATTAGAAAATGGCGCTTTCATGCCAGACAAGTGACTTATTATGAGACGTTATTGTAGTTCATTTCGCAATACATTTCGCATTGCCAGGCCGACGCTGCCAGTCTTGGTCGTTTCCACAGGTCAGCCATGCTCACGCACGATCCCGGCGTCGATCGGCACGTTCATGAAATCGACCACTCGCTGATCTTCGCGGACGTTCTTCTGAAGCCACGGGACGAACCGCTCGCGGAGATCCTTGCTTGTAAACGTCCAGCCCTTCCAAGACTGTGTTGGGTTTCCGTTCCTGACGTGGTTCTTGGCTGCGGGCACCTGTACCAGGGGCGGTTCAAGAGCTTCCCGATCCAGCGCGACGAGCACTTCCTGACCGTGTGCCGGTACGTGGAGCGGAACGCCCTGACGGCCAAGGTGGTGGAGCGGGCCGAGGCGTGGCGGTGGAATAGCCTGTGGGCCCGGCAGGAGGGCGGCGCGGAACTTAAGGCACTGTTGAACGAGTGGCCGGTGGATCGGCCGCGCAAGTGGGTGGAGCTGGTGAACGAGGTGATGACGGCCAGAAAGCAGGAGGCGGCGCGGACGTCGATCGCGCGGAATCGCCCGTTCGGCAGCCCGGCATGGCAGCGTGCCACGGCCGGGCGACTGGGGCTGCTGCACGCGCTAGGGTCGGAAGGCCGGCCGCGGAAGGCGGCGAAGGACGTGAAACACCGTGACAACTGTTACAGCCCGTTTCGACGTCTCGTGGGGATAATTTATTGAGAATTTACTGAGTTGCACTTCCGGTTATCCTCAAGGATAGTTCCGCGACGTCCGTCCCATACGTATTGGTCGCTTTGATTAGAACAGCGAATGTACCCTCTTCTAATGGTTGACCGCTAATGGCCCCCGTAAGAGTATCGATATTCAGCCCGGCAGGAAGGCCGCATGCTTCGTACGACTGTGGCAGATTGATGGTCCTTATTTGATAGAAAAGATCCCGTCCCGTCTCTCCAACCATAGTGTTTGAACTCTCAATCAGTGGATAGCGGACTTGCTGTCGCTGCAAGAGAAAGGTATGAACGCGCTCCCGTGCATTGTCCCTGATGTTCATCCAGAAGAGATTGAAGTCGTGCATGTGATAAATCAGCGGATCACCCATTGATTCACCATTCACGAAGAACTCTTCCGGGGGAGTGGGACTTGCCATCAGATAGCCTTGATCATTCCGAGTCGAAATCAGAGCAGGGTAGATGCCCTGAAACCTGGTGTCGGACTTTACAAAAGGCACCGCACCGAGGTTCATGGATGCCGGAGCTATTTCGGTGCCTTCATCCCAGGTCATCGGGTTGACGCTGAATAGCAATTGATCCGGCGTGGCACTTATCCATTGTTGTCTGTCGGGACTCCAGTATACCTGACCGTGCACCCAAGCGGCACGCCCGGTGAATCCCTCTCCAAAAGTCTCCCAGAGGGCGACGCAACCAATCTGTTGCGACGTTGAGCATGCGGCCAGTCCTCCGCCGGCGGAACTATCTAACATGGAGCGTGGCAACGCCAGTCCGGGGATCCATGCGGCAATGAAGCGATCCGCGCACGGCTTTCCGGCAACTTCTTCGATCAAGAGACGCTGGGCGTGATTGGAACCCTGGCTGTGCCCCGCAATGATAAAGGGCCTGCCCTGATTCAGGTTTTCAATGTAGTAACGAAAAGCTTGGCGAATATCTTCGTAGGCGATATTGAGGGGTTCCTGGAGGGCGTCCTCGCTACCACCGAACAGGGACAACGTCATCTGACGATAGCGTGGCGCATAGATTCGAGCGACCGAATTGAATGCCGCGGCCTGCAGCTTCAGCACCGAGTCCGTCATGGCGGCCGCATCGGGATCATCGATGGGTGCGTTGACAAGATCTTTGTAATAGGTTGTCGGGTGGATATAAAAGACATCGACTGTTGCAGTCGCCTCAAGGCTACTCAGTCCGCTGCCGATTGGTGTTGCTGTGGCAGAACTCTGTGTGCCGGGCATGGCGGCCCATGATTGCGACAGACTGTAGTCGATTTCGTTTTTCGTCTCTGCCGATTCACCCGAGCAACCAGCAAGTACTATCAGTAGCACCACGGTCGCCAGTGCGGGGATGAGTGTGGTGCGAACGTAGAAACTGATAGGAAATTTGATTCCGCGTGGGGCGGCGGCGTGGTCCCGGGGGTGGGGGGGGTTGGGGGCGGGGGTCGC
>PMMM01000208.1 GCA_003162245.1 Phycisphaerales bacterium | reverse complement strand
CCCCATGTTGCCCGCGCTGTCCGCGACGCGATTCGTTCGGCCCCCACTGGCCGACGATTGGCCATTGCCTGGTGACACGTCGTCGTCGCCTGCACAACGCGGTACGTCATGTGGACGGGGAACACCAAAACACATTCCGATTCCGGACCCGAACCGCGCCTGTCCAAAGCGCGCTGGTCGCCGAAAAAGCCGGTTCTGGCCGCCTTCCGCGCCCCCGCTGCGCGCCCGCGTGCTCGCGCGGCACCGGTTCCTTGTCACGCGCACCCGGCCTGCTACACTTTCGACATGCGAAAGAACTACATCCTGGATGCGAACATCCTCATCCACGATCCCTACTCCATCTTTCACTTCGCCGACAACACCGTGCTCATCCCCGTCGGCGTCATCGGTGAGCTGGACCGCTTCAAGAAGGAGCCGACCGACCGCGGCTACAACGCCCGCGCCGTCGTGCGGCTGCTCGACGAGCTGCGCGAAGAACGAAGCCTGGCCGCTGGCGTGCCGCTCCAGAACGGCGGCCGCCTGAAGGTCTATTGCGAGCCCGAGCAGGTGCTGTCCGGCAGCGGCGGTCCGGCCGACCTCGAGATCCTGCGCGTCGCGCAGGCGATCAAGCAGGCGGAACCTGACACGCCGGTCATCATCGTCACCAAGGACATCAACCTGCGCATCCGCGCGGACGCGGCGGGATTGCGGGCGGCGGACTACGAGACGGATCACGTGCTCTTGCAGGATGTCGCCACGGCGGACGACGAGCTGTCGGTCAGCGTCGAGCACCTCGACGCGCTGCGGCGCGACGGCCGGCTGCCCGTTCCCAATCCGGCGCTGCGCCCGAACGAGTACGTATTGCTGCGTTCGCCCAACGGCGATCACGGCACGCTGCTCGCCCGCGTCGACGTGAACGGCAAGGAGCTCGTCACGTTGCGCGAGCTGGACGGCGGGCTGTGGGGCATTCGCCCGCGTAACAAGGAGCAATACTACGCGATCGACGCGCTGCTCGACGACCGCATCAGCCTCGTCGCGCTGATGGGCAAGGCGGGCACCGGCAAGACGCTGCTGGCCGTGGCGGCGGCGATGCACCTGGCATTCAAGCGCAAGCTGTACCGTGGCGTTCTCGTGTGCCGGCCGGTGATTCCGGTGGGGCGCGACCTCGGGTATCTGCCCGGGGACATCGGGCAGAAGCTCGAGCCGTGGATGAAGCCGGTCGTGGACACGGTTGATTTCCTGCTGGACGCCGGCGGGGCGATGAAGGGTCATGCGGACGCGGCGAGTTTGATGCGGGAGGGGCTGATCGAGATTCAGCCGCTGGCGTACATCCGCGGGCGGAACATCGCGAAACGTTTCGTGGTGATCGACGAGGCGCAGAATCTGACGCCGCTGGAGGTTAAGACGGTCATCACGCGCGTGGGACAGGCGGCGAAGGTGGTGCTGACGGGCGATCCGTGGCAGATCGACAACCCGTACGTGGATCGCAACAGCAACGGATTCACGTACCTGATAAACCGGTTTCGATCGGAGCCGCTAGCGGCACATGTGGAGTTGCGGAAGGGGGAGCGCAGCCCGTTGGCCGAACTGGCAGCGAATCTGCTGTAGAACTGTAGAAACGGGCATAAGCGCGCGCACGGCGGCCTGCAGCGCGCACGGCCGCGGGCGGAATTCCCGGTGATAACATGTGGACAGTGCGAAGATAACCGTTTTATTTGCCGTTTTTTGCACCGGCGTGTTTTGCGACTAGCTGTGGAAACACAACGGCTTAGTTGAGGTGTGTGGCGCGCAACTGGGAAACGACAGGGTGTCAACAAGTCATAGGTTTGACCGTGCGGCAAACCTGGTGTATAGTTACCGTGCGACGTTGAGGTCGCGGATGTTCGGCACCTCAGGCGACGCCCGGACAACTCCGGTAGAGCGAGGTTGGGTTCTAAGCGCACTCGGCGAGTCGGCAGCGATGCACGACGGGGTGCAAGGTGAACACATAGCCCGGACCCCATTTCGCTTGAATGCACGGGCTCGCACCGGTGCAAAAACCCTGTAAGGGTGGCTCGGTCCGGCCGTCCAGTTCACTGGGCGGCGGGATTGGGCGCGGCGCGTGTCGATCGATACTCCGAGGCGCCGGCCAGTTGGCCCACGTGGCTAAACGAGTGCCAAGCGCGCGGGAGGAGCCCGGCGAAAACCCGGGCCAGGCATGCGTCGGAAAACCCTAGGAGGGCGAAACCCAAGGGAGCAGCCAGCGGTCGGCGAGCTAATCCCCGTCCGGCCGCCAGGGACTCCCGGAAGGGCTGAAACCCAGAAACCGCGGCCCGTTGGGCCGGCCCATCGCTTCGGCGGCGGGATTACCGACGGGAGAAACGGTAGGTGGGTTCTTCCCCGCGGAAACGCGGCGGATACCTTCCGGGAGGAGGAAGCTCCGAAGGGTGAATCCCAGGAGCGCCGCCGGCGTGAAAGAAAGCCGGCAGGGGCTCGGCGGGAGTAAGCCGCCCAGAGGGTAGCCAAACCCTGAAGGCGGAACGTAGCGGGCTGGCAAGCCCGCGTCAGGTGGACCGCCGAACCCGCGAGTGCTGAAGGGAACGAAGGCCCATGAGAGGAGTCGGCCGGCTGCGGCCGGCGGACTAGGTTACGCTGGGCAAGACTCTGGAGGAACGCGAAACCCGAAGAGAGGGCGCACCGGTCACTTAACTGAGGTCGGCGCAGCCCGGCGAAGGAAAACCACGCAGCCGAGGAAACGGCCAACGGCAAGGTGGGAGCGCAGAACCAATACGAGCGGTACTTCGTCGGACCAGGAACTCTGAACGGGCAGCGAATTCCGAGAGGACGCCTTCAGGCGGTGACGCTCGCCGGCGAGCAACGTAACTGAAGACTCTGAAGGGCCACACGAACCCGCGCCTCACGCCGCCTTTTTTCTGCGATGATGCCGCAGCGAGAGTGGAAGTGGGCAGGCGCAGGGGGGAACGCGGGTAATGGCTTGGAACGGCCGGGGAAACCCGGCCGATGGGCCGTTCAGAACGGGGGTAACGTGCATTCCTGGCGTAGGTTAGCGCGTGCCGCGAACGTGGCGGTCTACGCCTGCGGCGCGCAGCCTTCGACCAGCACCAACGTCGCCGTCGCGGCGCCGCTCCTGAGCTTCTTGGCCCGTTCGTATTCCTCGGAGCGATAGAAGGCCTCGGCGCGCTCGAAAGACGGGAACTCGATCAGAACGACGCGGCGTGTCTCGGCGGGGCCCTCCAAGGTCGCGGTTCGCCCAGCGCGCGCGATGAAGCGGCCGTCGAACCTGGCGATGACGGTGGGGGTGGCTTTGACATACTCCGCATACCGCTCGGGATCCGTCACATCGACCAACGCAATAATGTATGCCGCCATCGCGCTCCTCCTGCACGAAGTTGCCAATCTGATCGCGGCATTGTGGTGCGGTTGATTCGCTGTGTAAACGGCGACAGGGCGGCGTTGCCCAGGCTTGCGGCTCAGTCGCCGCCGCCGAGATGGTGGAAGAACGCGTCGTCCGGCTGCTGCGTGTGGCAGACGGTGCAGGTGTTGAGGACGCCGGTGTGGCCCTGGAGTGCGAGGGCCTGCACGTTGTCCGCGGCATCCACCGTCGGCGTAATCGCGTGGGGCGCGCCGTGGCAGGCGGCGCAGTGGACGTTCCCGTGCCCCTTGGAGTGGCGGAAAAGCGTTCCCGCCTGCTCGTATTGCGAGCCCGACCGGCTGTGACAGCTTCCGCAACGGGGCTCATCGACCCACGGCTGTCGGCTAGGATCAGCCACGGCCTCCATTGACGTGTGGCAGTCGGTGCAGGTCATGCTGGCGGAAAAGTGCACGTCGCGGAGGCATTGCGTGCGAATGCCGGGGTGGCAGGCATAGCAGGCGACGGCGAGGTTGACGGCGCTCATGCGTGAGGCGTGCGAGCCGTGCATGGCGCGCGAGAGGGTCTCGCGGCCAGGCTGGCCGGCGGCGCTCAAGGCCGCGTCAGCGTGGCACCCGGCGCAGAAGACGGGTTTGCTGTTTTCCAGGGTGGTGCCGTGCCGTTGATCGTGCTTGCGGAGGATGTCGGTGGCGACGGAGATGCCGGGGGTGGAGTGGCACAGGTCGCAGTTGATCTCCCAGGACACGGGGACGACGGCCTGCGTCTGGGCGACGGTGGTGCCGCCGACGGTGACGCTGATGGTGCCCAGCGGGTAGGTGTTTTCCTGGCCGGAGTCCATGATCGGCGTGATGGGGATGCCGGTCGCGACCCAATCGTTCTCGCCGGTGAGCGCCATCGTGCCGCTGAGCCCGTTGCCGGCTAGGCCGACGTTGGGTTGGAGCGTGACATTGAGCAGGGCCTTGGCGTACGTCCAGAAGTTGGTTTTGTCGGCGGAGTGCGTGTTGCCGGGCACGGTGTAGCTGATGGTCACGCCGGTCGTGGCGATGCGCGGATCCTCGCCCTGGCGGTTGATCACCTGCGCGCGGAGGTTGTTGTACGGCGGGAGGATCATGAACTCGGAGAAGTCCTGGTTCATGCAGTGCATGCCGAACTCGTTGTAGCCGAGGACGAGGTAGGTGCCCTCCGTGACGGTGCCGCCGCCGTTATTGCCGCCGTTGTTATTACCGCCGTTGTTGTTGCCGCCGTTATTGTCGGTCGCCGGCGCGGGGCAGCCCGCGATCGTGGGGATGAAAAGCACGAGCACGGCGGCGGTGCGAGCGATGGCGAGTGGTCGGAAGGTAGGCAAGGGCAGTTGGGGCGCGCGGGACATAGAGCGTCTCCTTTCTCGTACGATTAACGGCATTACGGCCCGAGTAGATCAATAGGCACTTTAGCCTGTTTCGGATGATCGCCCAATCTAGCAAGCGTGGGGCGCCGCGGCGCTGGCGGAATCGCCGGGCGGGGGGCATAATGTTGGCTCATGCCCGCCGGCAAGCGGCCGGGCAATCCGTGGTCCGGGAAAGCGAGGAGCTACGATGACCGATCCGCGCGTGACGAAGCTGGCGAACGTGCTTGTCAATTACTCGTGCGCCGTGAAGCCCGGGGAGAAGATCCTGATCGAGGCGATCGACGTCCCGCCGGAGTTCACGACGGAGTGCGTGCGGCTGGCCCGCGCCGCCGGGGCGGACCCGCTCGTGCTGCTGAAGAGCACGCGGATCAACCGGGCGCTGATGCAGGTGGCGACCGAATCGCAGTGGGGCCTGATGGCCGAGGTCGAGCGCTACCAGATGGAGCGCGTGCAGTGCTACATCGGCGCGCGCGGCAACTATAACGTGTCCGAGCTGTCCGACGTGCCGGCCGACAAACAGAAGGTGTACGAGACGACGGTCTGGAAACGCGTGCACAACGAGGTGCGCGTGCCGAAGACGCGCTGGGTCGTGCTGCGCTGGCCGCACCCGAGCATGGCGCAACTGGCGGGCATGTCCACCCCCGGGTTCGAGGACTTCTACTTCGACGTCTGCACGCTGGATTACCAGAAGATGGGGCGGGCGATGCAGGCGCTCAAGAAGCGCATGGAAGCGACCGACAAGGTCCGCCTCAAGGGACCGCAGGACACCGACCTGACGTTCTCGATCAAGGGCATCCCCGCGATCCCCTGCGACGGCAAGCTCAACATCCCCGACGGCGAGGTGTTCACCGCGCCGGTCCGCGAGAGCGTCAACGGCGTCATTCACTACAACGCCCCGACGATGTACCGCGGCGAGACGCACGAGAACATCCGCCTGGTCTTCAAGAACGGCAAGATCATCGAGGCCACCAGCACCAACACGAAGAAGCTCAACGAGGTGCTTGATTCCGACGAGGGCGCCCGCTACGTCGGCGAATTCGCGCTCGGCGTCAACCCGTACATCACCAAGGCCATGAAGGACATCCTCTTCGACGAGAAGATCTCCGGCAGCATCCACTTCACGCCGGGCAACTCGTACGACGAGGCCCCGAACGGCAACAAGAGCGAGGTCCACTGGGACATGGTGATGATCCAGACGCCGGAGTGCGGCGGCGGGGAGATTCACTTCGACGGCCAGGTGATCCGCAAGGACGGGCTGTTCGTCGCGCCGGACCTGAAGGCGTTGAATCCGGATGCCCTGAAGTAGAGCCGTACGAAGGCATCCAACCGGCCAACCGGCCGCCGCACAGGCGTCACCGGCTATTACATCGCCAGCAGCCATTGGGACCGCGAGTGGTTTGAGCCGTTCTAGTATTACCGGTTCCGGCTCGTGGATGTGCTGGATCATGTCATTGAGGCATTTTGTCTTGAAGCGCGGGCCGCCGCGGGCTTAGAATGCAGGTTGGGCGAGCGCTGGTCGATCGGACCCCGCGAGGTGCTGGAAGATGAGAGTCGTCGTGCGCTGGCTGGGGCCCGTGGTCGTCTTATGCAGCCTGTCGGGGGCCGCCTTGGGTGCCGAGCAGTTTGCCTTCAATTTCGACTGGCAGACGTGCGGCTGAAGCGCCGGCATGATGGGCGCCTGGTCAGACGCCACCGACGGCTACGACGAGAGTTACGACTTCCGGCTGCCGGACGGGTTCGCCTGGGGCTACGCGGGCGTGTATCACGAAGACCACGTCAACGGTTGGAATGGGCCGACGGGGTTCTACAAGAACGACATGCGGGCGCCGCTGGCTCCGAATGAGACCAAGACGTGGGACTCGATCTATGTCTGGAGCGATCCGAACTTCGCGGATCCGGAGATGGCGCTCGCGATGGTGGGGAATGTAACGGCGCCGCCGCCTGGGGGCTGGACGTACCGGCTCACGCTGCTGGCCGTGCCCAAGGGCATTACGGGGGCGCCGGCCGTCGGCACGACGTGGGCGGTTTCGCCCGAGGATGAGCTGCTCGTTATGCTGCCTACGTACACCACGACCAACGGGTTGACGGCGTACCGGTTTGCGTTCAGCGTGACGGCGAGCCCGGAGCCGGCGGCGCTGGCGCTGGGGTTGCTCTTGGCGACGGTGGGGCGGCGACGGTGAGAGGGGCGGGGTGGAGGTTCGCCCGAGGTCTACGGGCGCCACAGGGGTCGGCCGCTACGCATCCTCGAACATCTTCAGATAGCTGTAGTACCTGCGTTCGCTGATCTCGCCGTTTTCGACCGCGGCGACGACCGCGCAGTCGTCCTCGGTGCGGTGGGTGCAGTCGCGGAAGCGGCAGCGCTGCACGTAGGGGATGAACTCGACGAAGAAGGCCTCGAGCTCGCCGGGTTCGACGGCCCACATGTCAAAAGCACGGATGCCCGGCGTGTCGACGACGAAGCCGCCGAAATCAAGCGGGAACAGCTCGGCCAGGGTGGTTGTGTGGCGGCCCTTCTCGTTCTGATCGCTGACCGTCTGCACGGGCAGCTCGAGGCCGGGCTGGAGGGCGTTGAGGAGTGTGCTCTTGCCGACGCCGCTCTGGCCGGAGAGAACCGTGATGCGGTCTTTCAGCGCTGCGCGCAGCTCGTCGAGGCCGACGCCGGTGACGGCGCTCGTGCACAGGCACGTGTATCCGAGCGCGCGGAACTCTTGGATCACCTCCATCGTGGATAACCGGCCGTGCGGTTCGTCGTCGGCTTCGACGGGCGCGTCCGCCGTGAGCAAATCCATCTTGTTGAAGCACAACACCGGGCTAAGCTGCCCGCTCAGGGCCGCCACGATGTACCGATCGACGAGGTGCGGGCGTAGCTTCGGCTCCGCGATGCTCACGATGGCCAGCAACTGGTCGGCGTTGGCGACGATCGCCTGCTCGCGCTGCCGCCGATCGCGCCGCGACAGACGCGACGTGCGCGGCGCGACGCGCTCGATGACGCCGACCGGCCGGCCGTCCCAGGCGGCGGCTTGATCCGAAAACCAGACGTGGTCGCCGACGGTGACCGGGGCCCGCGACTGAATCAGGCGCGTCCGCAGGATGCGGCGGACCGTGCATTCCCAGATGCGCGTGTCGGCGTCGCGGACATAGCAGATCAGGCCGTGCACCTTGGTCACGAGGCCGCGCTTCCAGAGCGACTCGTCGACGACCGGCTGTCGTTTCCCATCGACGAGGATCGTCCGCTTGCGCGAGAGGTCGCCCTTGGCGCGGACCGTCTCGCCAGCTTGAGCGTTGACCACCTTGTCCTCGTCGGCGCGGTATTGTTGCGTCCAGTCGTCCTGGCGACGCCGGACTTGGCGGTTCTGCCGGAAATCCACGCGCACCTTGCGGGCGGGGCGTTTCTTGCTCATGCGCCTCATTGTAATCAGTGACAAGGTGAAAAGTGATCGGGTGACCGGGGTGCACCGGGCGTTGCATGGCCGCCCGGGTTGGGGCACAATTCGGCGGGCGCGAAGAAGGAGGAGCCGGCGTGGCGACCTTGGCTCAAGGGATTGCTGAGCGGGCACAGGCTGCGTCTTTCGAGGGGCTGTCGCCACAGGTCGTGCACGAGGTCAAGCGCCGCGTCCTGGACACGCTCGGTTGTGCACTGGGCGCCTGGCACAGCCGCCCGGCGCGCGTGGCCCGCGCGATCGCACAGGCCGTACCACTCGCCGGCGGCGCGAGCCTGTTCGGCGCGCGGCAACGCACGACGCCGGACCTGGCGGCGTTCAGCAACGGCACCCTGGTCCGCTACCTGGACTTCAACGACACGTATCTGAGCAAGGAGCCGGCGCACCCGAGCGACAACATCCCGGCGGCGCTGGCGGTCGGGCAGGTCTGCGGCGCAAGCGGCCGCGACGTCATCGCCGCGATCGCCGTCGGGTACGAGCTGCAATGTCGGCTGTGCGATGCGGCGTCGCTGCGGGCGCACGGCTGGGATCACGTGGTGTACGGGGCGCTGTCGACCGCACTGCTTGCGAGCAAGCTCTACCGGCTGTCGGTTGAGCAGACGGTTCATGCGCTCGGCCTCGCGGGCGTCTGCAACTTCGCGACGCGGCAGACCCGCACGGGGCAGCTTTCCGATTGGAAGGCCTGCGCGTTTGCCAACGCCGCCCGCAACGGGGTTTTCGCGGCCGAGCTGGCGCGCGACGGGATGACCGGGCCCAACGAGATCTTCGAGGGACCCAAAGGGCTGTTCAAGATGGTCACCGGGCCGTTCGAGCTGGGCTGGGCCCGGGGTGCCGACGATTGGATGATCCGCAAGACGTACGTCAAGTTCTGGCCCGCCGAGTACCATTCGCAGTCCGCGATCGACGCCGCGCTGCAATTGCGGCCGCAGATTGGCGATTACCGGCAGATCGAGAGCATTCGGATCGAGAGTTTCGAGGCGGCGGTCAGCATTATTGGCAGCGAGCCGGAGAAGTGGCGGCCGACCAGCCGCGAGACCGCGGACCACAGCATGGGCTATTGCGTGGCGGTTGCGCTGATCGACGGCGAGGTGACGCAGGACTCTTTCGCCGAGGCGCGGCTGCGCGATGCGGCGGTCCTGGGCCTGCTGGACAAGATCCGGATCGTCGAGACCGACGAGTGCAACGCCGGGTATCCGGACGGAATCCCGAACCGGTTGATCGTGCGGCTGCGGGGGGGGCGCGAGTTGACGATGCTGGTGAAGTACCCGCGCGGGCACGCGGGCAATCCGATGAGCGACGACGAGGTTGTCGCCAAGTTTCGGCGGCAGGCGGCGGACGTCGTCAGCGCGGCGACCGCGGATCGGATCGTCGAGGCGGTGATGTCGCTGGACGCGCTGCCCGAGGTGACGCCGCTGGTCGAGTTTGAGACGCGGTAAGCGCCGCCGCGGCGCGCGAACGGCAGATTCCGACGTTTCCACCTCCGATTCGACTGAACCGCGCTATCATTTGGATAAGGGCTTGGTCCGGGATGCTCGAATTGAGGGTACAGGCATGAGCGACAAGGCGACACTGACGTACGGCGGCAAGAGCTACGATTTTCCTGTGGTCGTGGGTACGGAACACGAGCGCGCGGTGGACATCTCGAAGCTGCGGGCGGAGTCGGGGTTGATCACGCTCGACGACGGGTACGCGAACACCGGCTCGTGCGCGAGCAGCATCACGTTCATCGACGGCGAGCAGGGCATCCTGCGCTACCGCGGCTACCCGATCGAGGAACTGGCCCAGCACTCGACGTTTCCGGAGACCGCGTACCTGCTGATGTTCGGCGAGCTGCCGAATGCGACCCAGCTCATGGAGTTCCGGGGGCTGCTGACCGAGCATCAGTTCATCCACGAGAACATGCGGCACCATTTCGAGGGCTTCCCGTCGGATGCCCCGCCGATGGCCATCCTTTCCGCGATGATCAACGCGGCCGGCTGCTTCGAGCCCGCCCTGGTGGAGCTCGAGCGCAGCGACCACTTCATGCAGTCCGCCGCGCGGCTGCTGTCGAAGGTGCGGACGATCGCCGCGGCGAGCTACCGCAAGTCGATGGGCCTGCCGATCAATTACCCGCGTTACGACCTGTCGTACACGGCGAATTTCCTGTACCTGATGTTCTGCATGCCGAACATGCCGTGCGAGCCGGAGCCGGAGTTGGTGCGGGCGCTGGACGTGGTCTTCATTCTCCACGCGGACCACGAGCAGAACTGTTCGACTTCCACGGTGCGCATGGTCGCGTCGAGCCAGGCGGGGATGTTCGCCTCGGCGGCCGCCGGCGTGTGTGCGCTATGGGGGCCGCTGCATGGCGGGGCGAACATGGCCGTGGTCGAGATGCTCGAGCAGATTCATCAGAGCGGCGAGTCGGTGGAGTCGTTTGTCAGCCGTGTGAAGAGCGCCCATGCCAAGCTCATGGGGTTCGGCCACCGGGTGTACAAGAACTTCGACCCGCGGGCGAAGATCATCAAGCGCGCCTGCGACCAAGTGCTCGCCAAGCTGGGCGTCCGGGACCCGTTGCTCGAGCTGGCCCTGCGGCTGGAAGAGGTGGCGCTGCGGGACGAGTATTTCATCGAGCGAAAACTGTATCCCAACGTCGACTTTTACAGTGGCATCATCATGCGGGCGGCCAAGATCCCGCTCGGCATGTTCCCGGTCCTGTTTGCGATCGGGCGGATGCCGGGCTGGATCGCGAACTGGCGCGAGGTGCGCTCGAACGCGAAAGCGCGGATCTACCGCCCGCGCCAGGTCTACACCGGGCCGACCCAGCGGACGTATGTGCCGCTGGCGGAGCGGAAGTAAGAGGATTGGAGTTTGAGGTCACAGATCAGAGGCCGGTGGCGCGACTCGCGGCTGCAAGATGCCATGTGAGTTTGGACTGTTGACTTCTGACTTCGCGTATCCGGCTCTTGGCTGGAGTCGGCCGGCCGGATAGGAGCACGTGGTGACGCCAGCAGTTTCTCGTTCTGCTCGCCTGCGGGCCGCGCTGGGCGACCACACGGTCGTGCTGCCCGGGGCGTTCAACGCGCTGACCGCGCGCGCGATCGAGCAGGCCGGCTTCGAGGCGATCTACCTCTCCGGCGCGGCCCTGGCCAACGGCACGCTCGGGGTGGCCGACATCGGGCTCACGACGCTGTCCGAGGCGGCGTGCCACGCCGCACGCTGTGCCGCCGTCACGTCGGTCCCGATCATCGCCGACGCCGACACGGGCTTTGGCGGACCGGAGAACGCGGCCCGCTGCGTGGCGGAGTTCGAACGGGCGGGGCTGAGCGGGCTGCACCTGGAGGACCAGGAATTTCCCAAGCGCTGCGGACACCTGGCCGGAAAATCTCTGGTCCCCGTCCACGAGTTCTGCGAGAAGATCGCGGCTGCGAGCGCGGCGCGGCGGGACCCGGATCTTCTCATCATCGCGCGGACCGATGCCCGGGGCGTCACCTCGTACGACGATGCCGTCGCGCGGGCCCAGGCCTATCTTGGAGCGGGTGCGGACGCGATTTTCCCGGAAGCCCTGGCGAGCCGGGAGGAGCTGGGACGCTTCGCGCGCGACGTGCGCGCGCCGCTGCTGGCGAACATGACCGAGTTCGGCCGCACGCCGTACCTGTCCGTCGCTGATTTCACCGCGCTCGGTTACCGGATGGTGGTCTTCCCGGTGACGCTCCAGCGCATCGCAATGAAGGCGGTGGCGGGGGCGTTGCAGGAGTTGAAGGCCCGCGGGACGCAGAAAGACATGCTGGAGCGCATGCAGACGCGGCAGGAACTGTACGACCTGCTGGGCTATGAAGGGAAGGTGAGCTAGCGGGGGGAGGAACGCCGCGGCCCGCGCGAGCAGACCAGGACAGCGAGAGGATTGCAATGAGCGCGGAAGTTGAGGCCTATCATCCCGGCCTGGAAGGCGTGATCGCCGGCGAGACGGCGATCTGCTGCGTCGAGCAGGATCGGCTTCTGTATCGCGGCTACGACGTGGGCGACCTGGCCCGGCACGCGAGCTTCGAGGAATGTGCCTTTCTGCTGCTGCACGGGGAGCTGCCGACGGCGCCGGAGCTGGCGCTTTTCAAGAAGCAGATTGACGGCGAGCGCGAGCTGCCCGGGGCGGTGGTCGAGGTTCTGCGCGCCATCCCGCGGCAGGCGCCGATGATGGACGTGCTGCGCACCGGCGTGTCGCTGTGCGGGAACTTCAGCAGCGCGAAGTCCCAGGGCGCCAGCAACCTACTGACGCGCGCCGTGCGGGTGCTCGCGGCGGTGCCGTCGCTCATCGCGGTCCGGTTGCGCATCCTGGCGGGTAAGCCGTTGCTGGAGCCGCGGCCCGGCCTGTCACACGCGGCGCAGTTCATCTACATGGCGTTCGGGCGCGAGGCGACGGCGCTGGAGGAGAAGATTCTGAACCTCACGCTCGTGCTGTACGCCGAGCATGAATACAACGCCTCGACCTTCGCGGCCCGCGTGTGCACGAGCACGCTGAGCGGGCTGCACTCGTCGGTGGTGGCGGCGATCGGAACGCTCAAGGGACCGCTGCACGGCGGAGCGAACGAGGCGGCGCTGCACTTGATCGATCAGTTCCGCAGCGGGCCCGACGCGCGGGCGTGGGTGGAGGAGGCCCTCGAGAAGAAGGTCAAGATCATGGGGTTCGGACACCGCGTGTACCGCAACGGCGATCACCGGGCCTTCATTCTCGAGCCATACGTCGATGAGTTGGCGAAAGCCCGCGGCGAGCCGTGGCGCGCCGAAGTCTACCATGCAATCAAGCAGACTGTCTGGGACAAGAAGAAGATCCACCCCAACGTGGACTACCCGTGCGGGCTCGTGTACTACTTCCTCGGCTTTCCGCCGGACATCTTCACGGCGCTTTTCGTGATGGCGCGGGTGAGTGGGTGGTGTGCGCACATCATCGAGCAGCATGAGAACAACCGCCTGATCCGGCCGCGGAGCCGGTACACGGGGCCGGCGCCGCGCGCGTACGTGGCCCTGGCAGCACGCTGAGGCCGCTCGCGCGGGCGGCACGGCCACCGGGCTTTGTCGGCGTAGACCCTTCGGGCTACACTGCGGCGATGGTGCGGGTGTTCTGGCTGGTTCTGGCTGCGAATTACCTGCTGGCGCTGTTGTCAATCGCGACGGTGCTGCGGCGCCGGCGCGAGCCGCCCGCGATGGTCGCCTGGATCTTCGCGATACTTGCCCTCCCCGGGCTCGGGCTGCTGGCGTACTGGCTGCTGGGTTCCGGGCGGCTGCGGCGAAAGGTGAGTCGGCGTCGTCGCCGTCTGGCCAATCTGGTCACGGGGGTTCACCGGTGGGCCGAGTCGCACAGTCTGCCCGACGGGCACGCGGTTCACGCGGAGTTGCCCGAGGACGAGGCGCGGATCGAGCGCCTGGGCCGCCGGCTCGCGGACATGCCGGCCACGGGCGGCAACGAGGTCCGCATTCTGCAGGAGGCTGACGCCACCTACGCTGCGTTGGAGGAGGCGCTGCGCACCGCCCGGCACCATATTCATCTGGAGTACTACATCTGGCAGCCGGACGAGACGGGCCGCCACTTTCGCGCTCTCGTGATCGAGCGAGCCCGGGCGGGGATTGAATGCCGGCTGCTGCTCGACGCCGTCGGCTGTCGGCGCCTGCGGCGGTCGTTCTTGCAGCCCTTGCTGGATGCCGGTGTGCGCGTGCGTTTCTTTATGCCGCTGCATCTCTTCCCGCTCGGGCGGCGCTGGAGCGTGCACCTGCGTGACCACCGCAAGATCGCGGTGATCGACGGGCGGGTGGCTTTCCTGGGCAGCCAGAACATCGGCGACGAGTACCGGGGTCGGCTGCGGGGTCTGAGCCCGTGGTACGACACGCACATGCGGATCGCCGGCCCAGGCGCGCTGTTTCTCCAGCAGGTCTTCGCCGAGGACTGGTACCTGGTGGCGCGCGAGCGACTGGACAGCGAGGCGTATTTCCCGCAGCCGCAGCCGGTGGGCGGCTCGGTCGTGCAGGTGTTGCCGACCGGGCCGGATCAGGGCGTGGACGTGCTGGCGCAGATTCTGTTCGTCGTGGTCTCGTCCGCGCGGTCGTCCATTCGGATCGCGACGCCGTATTTCGCGCCGGACCCCGCGGTGCGCATGGCGTTGGCGCACGCCCGGTATCGGGGGGTGCAGGTGCGGTTGATCCTGCCGACGCGCGGCGATTCGCGACTGGCGTTGTGGGCGGCGCGGAGCTTCTACGGCGAGCTGCTGGAAACCGGGGTCGAGGTCTACGAGTACGACGCGGGCGTGCTGCACTCGAAGTTGGTGACGGTCGACGACCGCTGGTGCATGTTGGGCTCGGCGAACATGGATGTGCGGAGCTTCCGGCTCAATTTCGAAGTGACGGCGCTGATTTATGACCAGGGAGTGGCGGCCGAGCTGGGCGGCTCGATCGACCAGTTCTGCAAAGATGCCCGCCGCATCACGCTGCGTGACGTTCACCGTGCGTCAGCGCTGCGGGAGTTGGGCGAGGGTGCGGCGCGGCTCTTTGCGCCGCTGCTCTGATTGACGCCCACGCCCGAGGTCCCGCCAGGGCGGGTGACAAGACGATAAGCTGACAAAGGGCGCGCGACACTCGACCGCCTTATCACCTAATCACTCTGTCATACGCATCCTGTTTATT
>PMMM01000050.1 GCA_003162245.1 Phycisphaerales bacterium | reverse complement strand
CGTTCCGCCGGCGCCCGGCTCGGTACTGCGCCGGCGAGCAACGCGCGGGCCGGCGTGCGCGCCACGCCGCGCAGCGCCACGGCGATCGCCGCCACCGCCAGCACGACGCTGGCGATGCCGCCGACCACATAGCTGGCCGGGCGCGTGTGGAGTTCCAGCGCCGGCGTGCTCAGTGCGGTTGCCCACCAGTCTTGCAGGCCCGCGAGCATCAGACCCGCATATCCGCGGGCCGCAAGCAGCCCGACGGCCGCGCCGATCGTCGCAACCACCAGCCCCTCGCCGAGCAGCAGCCGCGCGACCCGCCGCCGCGGAAAACCCGTGGCGAGCAGCAGGCCGATCTCGCGCGCCCGGCGCTCGACGCCGAGCCGATACAGCAGCGTCACCAGCATGGCGGCCGCCGCGATGAGGAACAAGCTGAACGCCAGGAACAGCCCGCTGAAGTCGGTAGTGCCGCGGCTGGCGACCAGCGCCCGTGCGCGGAGCGCGTCGATGCGGAAGCCGAGCCGGGCGGGGTCCAGCCGGCGGCGCAGCTCCTGCTCGATTTCGAGCTGGAGGTTTGCGGGCGCTTGCCCGGCGCGCGGGTAGAAGCGCAAGGACGTTAGGCGGCCGAACCGCTCGCCGTCGTGGGCCCACATCCGTTCGCCGTCCGCCAGGGAGATCAACGCCTTCGGCGCGGTGCGATACGTCTGCCAGTACGCTTCGTCCTGCGGACGGATCTTGTGCATGTCAATTGGGAACGGCGGATTCCAGTCCGTGAGCGTGGTCGCGTCGGTAATACCGCGGTACGGCGGCGCGAACCCGGGGTCGAGCGCGGCTCCGCACATCCGCAGGATGGCACGCAGATGAAAGGTACTCTCTTCGCTGGTGAGCTGCCCCAGCGGGCCGGCCACCCAGTAGCGTAGGCGAATCGGCTCGCCGACCCGGGCGTGCAGCTCGCGCGCCGTCCATTCGTTCAGCAGGATCTTGCCCGACGCGAAGGCCGGCGCGGGATTACCGTCCGTCGCGGTCAGACTGCCGAGCAACTCCGGCCCCGGCTCGATCGCCGCCACAATTGAATATGGCACCTCGGCCTCGGGTCTCGTTTCGACCGCGATGCTGTTGGCGAGATAGGCCAGCACGCCCATGGCCGGGACGCCGAGTGCTTTCGCCGCGCCGCGCGCCGCTTCCTCGACCGGCGGGGCCAGCAAGAACGCGTCGCACTCCAGCGCGACGTAGCCGTGCCCGTCGTCCGGGCGGAGCGTAAGCCCGAAATCCGCGAGCGTCGCGCACTCCCCAAGAATGCCCGCCAGGCGGCTCACCGCCGCCGCGTCCCCTCCGCCGCGCGGGCCGCCGGTTACAAACAGCGTGTTCGTCCGGTCGGGCTGTCCAAGCCCCCGCTGGAGGGTTCGTTCGGGCACGAACGCGTTCAGCGGGCGAATTTCCGACGGATTCAGCGTGATGTTGAATTCGTCGCGGTCGAGAATCGCCACGACGCTCAACCGCAGTGTGACCAGCGCGTCATCACGATGGCCGAGGAGCGTCTCGGGCGAGATTGCGGCCGGCTTGGCGACTCGGAGGAGAATTTCGTCGCCCGGCCGGGCCCCGAGCTCATCCGCCAGGTTTCGGTTCAGAGCGACCGCGTGACCAGCGGCCGGGGTGGCGCGTGCGCGTGCCTCCGCCTCCAGCGACGGCGCGGCAAAGCTCAAGATGCTCACGTTTCGCACGTGAGCGCCCGAGTTGGCATGACTGGCGCTGCCGCGGACGATGATCAGCGCATCGACCGCGCCGCGGTCGCGCGGAAATCCGGGTCGGGCCGCGATCTCGCGCGCCAAGTCGGCGCGAAAGAACCCGCTGGACTGCACGACACAGTCCAGGTTGTCGAGCCGGCTCAGCACGGACGCCCGCAGGCTGCCGCGCAGCGAGTCGCCCACCAGCAGCGCGCCCGTCAACACCGCCGTCCCCGCGACCACCCCCAGCACCACGGCGACGTGCGCGCGCCAGTGATATACGAGGCTGCGGCGTTGAAGTGTCCAGACAGTCAACGCTCATGTCCTTGCCGGCGGAGACGGCGTTTACGGCCGCGCGGCGAGCCGGCCATCGACCAGGTCGTACTGGCGTTCGAACCGCTGCGCCAGCGCCGCGCTGTGCGTGACGACGATCAAAATGACTCCGTGCGCGGCGGGCAGCTCCGCCAAAAGGTCGCCGACCTGCGTCGCGGTCGCGCGATCGAGGTTCCCGGTCGGCTCGTCGGCGAGGACGAGGCAGGGGCGGTTGACCAGTGCTCGGGCGAGCGCGACGCGCTGCCGCTCACCGCCGGAAAGTTCCGCCGGGAGATGATCGAGCCGCCCGGCCAGTCCAACGCGCTCCAGCAGCTCCCGCGCCCGGTCGAGCGCACCCGCATCCGCCGCGCCGGCCAGCGTCGGCAGCAACACGTTCTCCAGCGCCGAGCACTGCGGCAACAGATGATGGTCCTGGAAGACGAAGCCGATCTGCCGGTTGCGGAGACGGGCGAGGTCGGGCTCCGACAGCGCGAACACGTCGCGCCCGTCGAGCTGCACGCGGCCGGACGTGGGCGGCTCGAGCGTGCCGAGAATGTTCAACAGCGTGCTCTTGCCCGAGCCCGACGGGCCGAGCACGGCCGCCGCCTGGCCGGGCGCGAGCGCCAGCGACACGTCCCGGAGAACCTCCAGCTCGCCGGTTCGCGTCGGGTACCGTTTGCAGATCGCCTCGGCCGCCAACATGCTCATCATTCCCTGAGCGTACTATACGGAAAACGGTACGCCAGGGCGCGCGTTTCCGGAAGCGGCAGCACAGGCGTAATCAGCCGGCAGTTGGAGGCGTTCGAGATGACTCCGCGATGCGCTCGTACAGCCGCCACGCCTCCGCGGCCATGCGCTCGGCTCCGAACCGGTCCACCACGGCGGCGCCGCCGGCCTCGCCGAGCCGCCGACGGAGCGCCTCGTTGTCGAGCAGTTCGCCGAGCGCGGCCGCTAGGCCCTCGACATCGCCCGGCTCGTGCAGCCGCACGCCCCCGGTCGCTGCGCTCAGCTCCGGGAATGAGCCGTGCCGCGGCAGGACAACGGGGACGCCGGCGGCCAGGGCTTCGAGCACGTAGAAGCCCTTGGACTCCGGGTACACGGTCGGGACGGCGAGCACGTCGATGGACCGCAGAAAGTCGATCTTCTGCGCCCGCGTGACTTCGCCGACGTACTCGAAATCGTCGCTGCAGCCGGCTCGTCGCAACTCGTCCGTCACCGCCGCCAGGTACGGCGCGTCCGCCGGGCCCAGGTAGCCCGCGGCTCGCAACCGGCACGTCCGGCCCACGCTCCGTAAGCGCGCCAGCGCACGGCCCAACTCCGCGAGCCCCTTCTCGGGGCAGACCCGCGCCAGGTAGCCGATCGTGGGCGGACCCGCGGTCGCCGGCCGCGGACCCGCGAACTCGGTCGCCCGAATGCCCATCGGGATGCAGTGCACGCGCTCGCGCGGCAGCCCGAAATGCTCCGCGGCGTGGTTCGCATAATACTCGGTGAGCGCCACGAACCCGTCCACGTCCGCCGCCCCGGCCCGAATGAGGTCGAACACCTGCCGCCGGTACGGCTCCGGCAGGCGGTCCACGAAGACGTCCTCGCCCGTCAGACCGCACAACACCGGCACCCCCAGCGCGGCCTTCAGCGGGCGCGCTACGCCGACGAACATCAGGTTCGGCAGTTGCACGAGCGCCGGCCGCAGACGCCGCAGACCGGCGATCAGCTTGTCCAGTTCCTTTCGTTGCGGGCCGTGCGCGCCTTGCAGCACCGCCAGCGTCATTCGCCCCAGCACTTCCGGCCGGGTCCGCGCCGCCAGCCGCCCGACCGAGCCCAACAGCACCCGGGCGTCGAGCAGGCGGTCCACGAACCACGGCGTGTGGCGGAAAAGCGCCGTCGCGTGCTGAAGGAATACGTTTACGGCCCCGTAGTAGATGTGCGCGTGACTGACGTCGGTCTCGTCCGTGCGGAGCGGGGTGTAGAGCGGCATGAGCAGGACGTCGCGGCCCGCGGCACGCAGCGCGGCGGCGAGGCGGTTGTCGTGCATGCAACTGCCGCAGTACATGCCCCCCGCGCCCGCCGCCAGGTGTGCGACTCTCACGCCGATTCCTCGCGCAGCCCGCCGGCGGTCGGCGAGTCAGCAAGTGCGGTCCGACTCGCCACGTGCCAGCGGCTCTGGCCGACCACTATAGCCGCGAGGGGCAGTCGCGTGCGCGGATCACCGGCAAGGCATCCAGCGACTACGGCGGCCCGAAGTTGGCGTGGTACCTTCCGGCTGAGCTGACCGGCCGGTCAAAGTTGCTCCCGTTCCGATAATCCAGGCCGATACGGCGCGCGGCAGGGGAAACGGGATGCGGACCGGGCGCGCGGGGCGTGCTCAGGCCGTCGGAGCATCTCGCACCGAGCCGGTTCTGGCCCCAATTCCTGGGAAAAACGCGAAAAACGCCGGGCGCGAAAGGCGTTTTGCGCTCTACAATAGACTTTGCACGGCCCGGCAGTGGAGCCGGGCGAAGTCACCTGGGAAGTGTCGGGTAATGCGCTGGGAGAACCCACTCCTACCCGAGTAGATTGAGTGTGCGAGCAGGGAGAGGCGACCGGGGGAACGGCCGTGTAGTCGGGCCCTGCAGGAACTTCTGGTTTTCGCCTTGGAATCCGCCGATGAGCGGACAATCGCGCCGATCTATTCTGGATGACGCGCGCAGGAGAGCATTTCCTCATGAACGCAAGCCAGCGAACACTCTACGGCCGGTTTTTCGTGTCGATCGTCCTGGTCTGCGGCCTCGCCGCCGCCGCCCTGGGTCAGCCCGCCAACCCCACCCCGTTGAATCTGCCCACCAGCCAGAACTGGGGTACGGTGAATTTCACCACGCTTCCCACCGGCTTCGGGGCCTGGGACGGCCTGAGCGGAGCGACGATCAACACCCAGGCTATCGCGGAAACATCCAGTCCGACCGGCAACGCCACCATCAGCGGGAGCGCCCCCTACAGCGGCGGCGCCGCCGGCTGCTATGGCTATGCCGTGGCTGGCAACGCGCGGTTCGCGATTAACACCAGCGGCAACGCTACCACCGGGGTGGATCAGCTTGCCATGGCGTTGAACACGCTCGGCCAGACCAGCATCACGCTGACCTACGACCTCATCAACGTAATCAACAACTCGCGGCCCGTGGGCACCGTTTGTCAGTATCGCGTCGGCACGAGCGGTGCTTGGACCACGGTGACCGGCACGGGAAACCCCTACGTACAGTCCGGCGGCACCGTCGGCGATGTCACGCACGCCTCCATCACGTTGCCGGCGGCGGCGGAGAACCATGCGGCCGTGCAGATTCGCTGGGCGGTCTGGCGCGGGACCGGCTCCGGCAACAGCTCGGCCTTTGCCGTGGACAACATTGTCGTCACCGCAACCGGCGGCGGCCCGGCAGTAGTTAGCCTGACGTTTTCCGGCGGGCCGACGTACGACCTCGACGAGACTTCCACCGCGACGGTAACGCTCGCCGCGGCCCCGGCCGACACGGCGACGGTCGACGTCTCCAGCGGCGCGTTTGCCACCGTGCCCGTCACCATCACCGCGCCGGCCACCAGCGGGACGGCGGAAGTGAGCATGGCCAACGCCGGAGATTTCACCGCGCTGGCCGCCGCCGTGAGCGGCTGCACCGGGTCCGTGAACTCCGCCAGCTTCACAGTCATTGGAACGCCGACGGCGAGCTTCGCGGCGACAGGCAATAACGCGATCGACGACTCAACCGGCAACGGCAACGGCTACATCGACCCGGGCGAGAGCGGCGTGAAGCTCATCATCGAGATCATCAACAGCGGCACGGCGGACGCGACCGGCGTCAGCGGCACCCTCAGCTCGCTCACCGGCACCGTCACCGTTACCGCGGCCACGCAAAGCTACCCCGATCTGGCTATCAGCGCCACCGGCGACAACACACTGCCCTTCGTGGTCTCGGCCAGCTCATCCCTCGTGTGCGGCAACCCCATCAACCTGCAACTGGTGGTGACGTCCGCCCAGGGCAGTAGCACCGTGCCGCTGACACTCATCGCCTGCCCCCCGAGCGGCGGTCTGTACGATCCCCCGGCCGATTATTACCTCACCGCGACGGGCACGGGGACTACGCTCAAGGCCAGCCTGCACAACATCATCTCCAAGGACTACTGGAACGGTTTCTTGAGTTCTCTCACGCACAACTTCCATTCCTATGACGACGCCAAGACGGGCCTGCAGATCACGGACGTCGATCCCGCCAATCCGGCCCATCTCATCTTGATTTACACCGGCGTGAGCGTGCCCAAAGTCTGGGACGCCGGCGACACCTGGAACCGCGAGCATCAATGGCCGGACTCGATGGGGATCAACGGGACTATGCCGGCATACGGCGACCTGCACCATTTGCGGCCGTGCAATCCCAGCGTGAATAGCTCGCGCGGCAACAAGTCCTTCGGCATCGGTGGTAGCTACTGGGATCCCGATCATGGCCTGGCCTGTCGCGGGCGCGTGGCCAGAGCGATGTTCTACATGAACACCCGCTACAACGGGACCGCACCCGACCCTGCGCTGAATCTCGTCTTGGTCAATGGGGATCCCCCGACCTCCAGTCAACTCGGCGACCTGGCCTCCCTGCTCGTCTGGCACTTTGCGTACCCCGTGGACGACGTGGAGCGGCGGCGCAACCAGGTCGTTTTCAGCAATACGCTCAATCCCACCTATTACCAGGGCAACCGTAACCCTTACATCGATCACCCCGAGTACGTGTGGGCCATCTACGGCACGTCGGCCAACAACTCGACGCTTTATCTGGGCGGCAGCATTCCGCCCGACGGCAGTTCCACCGCCAACGTGGATCTCGGCCGCGTGGTCGTCAATGGACCCGCCCAGCCGCCGCAGACGCTGACGCTGCACAAATCTGGCACAACTCCGACGACGTACAATGTGACGCTCTCCGGGGCCGCCACGTCGAATGCGGCGGGGCCGCAACAAGCATTCGTGGCGGGCGCGGGCAGTCGCAGCTTCAGCGCCGGGTTGTCCAGCCCGACCGGCACGGCGGGGCTCAAGAGCGGAGCGATCACAATCCAGAATACCGACCTGACCTCGGCGGCGGCGGGAGAAGGCTCGGCCGACGGCGTTGATACGGTGACCATCACCGAGACCGTGCTCGACCACTCCGACGCATCCTTCACCGCGCCGGCGGACTTGAACACGTTGACCATTGCGTTCGGCAACGTCGCCATCGGCAGCGGTTCGCACGCTCAGCCGGTCACGATCTACAATCTCGTCGGCACGCCCGGCTTCACGGCGGGGCTGGTGCTGACAGCGGTCACGCCGGCGGGCAATTCCAGCGTGCTGCACACGGACATCGCGCCGTTTGCGACGCCCCTGGCGGCCGGGAGCAGCACGCCGTTCACGGCGACGATCGATTCCAACGCGGCTCCGGGTACCTATCAGGCCACCTATACGCTCAGCGTCTCCGACGAGAGTCTGCCCGGCGCGGCAGCGGGTACGTCGCTGGTGCTGACGCTGACGGGACACCTTGTGCCCGCGAATTGTCCCGGCGACATGAACTGCGACGGGCGGGTGACGTTCACGGACATCGACCTGTTCGTCGCGGCGCTCGCCGGTGAGTCGGCGTGGACGCACGCCCCATGCCCGTGGCTCAACGCGGACTGCAATCACAGCGGAACGGTGACGTTCGCGGACATTGACCCGTTCGTAGCGGTGATCGGGACGACGTGCCCGTAGGGACCGGCGCACGCCGAGCTGCAAAGACGCGAGGCGCGTAGGGAAGTCACGCGGGTCGGGGTGCGAGAAGAGATTCTCGCGACAGTGTGACGCGCTACACGGAGCGCGGACCGAGCGCGGCGAGCGACTCAAAGAAGGTGGGGAAGCTCTTGGAGACGCAACCGGCGTCCTGGATCGTGACGCCGTCCGCGACTAGGCCGGCAAGCGCGAAGCTCATCGCCATACGGTGGTCGGCGTAGGTTTGGATGGCGGCGGGCGTGATCTGCGGGGGCGGGTGCACCGTCAGGCCGTCGGCGTGCAGCTCGACGCGGGCGCCGAGACGCGTCAACTCTGCACCGAGGGCCGCGAGGCGGTCCGTCTCCTTGACCCGCAGGTTCGCCACGTTGCGAATCTCGGTCGGGCCGTCCGCGAACAGGGCGACAACGGCGAGCGTCTGGACGGTGTCGGGCATGGCGTTCAGATCGACGCTGATGCCGGCGAGGCGGCCGCGGGGGCCGGTGACCGCGAGCGACGCGTCATCTTCCTCGACGGTGCAGCCCATGCGGGCGAGCACGTCCACGAATGCGACGTCGCCCTGGCGGCTGGCGCGCGTCAGGCCGCGCGTTCGGACGCGGCCGCCGGTGAGCGCGGCCGCTGCCCAGAAGTACGTCGCGGCACTGGCGTCAGGCTCGATCGCGTAGGCGCCGGCTTGGTAGCGCTGGAAGGCGGGGACGATGAAGCGGCGGGCTTCCGATTCGAGCAGCTCGACGCCGAGCGAGCGCATGACGTCGATGGTCATGTCGATGTAGGGCTCGCTGACAACGGGGCCCTCGATGCGGATGAGGACATCGCGTTTGGCGTAGGGGGCGACCATGAGCAGGGCGCTGACGAACTGGCTGGACGGGGGCGTGTCGAAGACGACCTCACCGCCGGTGAGGCCGCGGGCGAGCACGGTCAGCGGCGGGCAGCCTTCCGTGAGCTCGTAGCCGATCTGCGCGCTGAGCGTGCGCAGGGCGTCGACGAGGCCGCCGATTGAGCGTTGACGCATGCGTGGCGAGCCGTCGAGGCGAAAGCGGCCGTAGCCCAAGCAGACGAGGGCGGCGAGGAAGCGCATGGCGGTGCCGGCATGGCCGACGTTCAGGTCAGCGTCGTCGGCCGGCAGGTTTCCGCGGCAGCCGGCGACGTGGATTTCGCCGCGGGCGGGGTGTGTGGTCACATGGATGCCGAGCTGTTGGAGGGCGGCGAGCATGGCGGCGGCATCGTCGGCGAAGGAGGCCCCGCGCAGGGTGCTTTCGCCGTCGGCGAGGGCGGTGCAGATCAGGTAGCGGTTGGTGAGGCTTTTCGAGCCGGGCAGGGTGGCGTCGCCGGCGACGGGGCCGGCGGGGTGGATGCGAACGTCTGGGCCAATTCGTTCAATCGGCACGGCGTGCCTCGGGTTGCATTTGCTTACGCCGCGGGCGCCAGGCGGAAGAGGGCCTCGAGCGACCAGAGGACGCTGGTCCGCGGGACCTGCTCGACGGCGCCGTCCGCCAGCCGTCCGAGGCTCACTGTCTCGCCCTCGGTACCGAGCCAGATGCGGCAGCGGGCCGGCGGCTGGTCCGCGAAGCGGCAGAGTGCCGGCCGGCCGACCTTGGCCACGCAGCCCACGGAGACGATCACGCTATCGCCGGCGTCGAACATCGGCCGCATGGTGTCGTCGGTCAGCCGGGCGCCGAAAACCCCGCCGAAGCAGGCCGTGACCACCGGGTCGTTCAGGCAGCGGTAGGTACGGCCGTCGGCGGCCCGCACGGTAACGAGCGTGGTGTTGCGGGCGGTGCCCGGCGAGTACTGCACGGCGGGCTCGACCAGTTCCATCGACTCCGCCGGACCGAGCGGCTCTCCGTCCGCCACGGTGGCCAACTCGAAGCGGCCGGGGCCGTCCGGGCCTTCCGTGGGCAGCGTCGGGGGCAATTCATCCAGCTCGAAAACGCGGATCAGCGAGGTTGGCCCGGGGAGTGCCGCGGGCCGCGGGCGGCGGGCCTGCCCTGACTGGTCCAGGAGATCAAGGAAAGCGTCGAGCGGGGCGGCGGCGGCGGGCTTTTGCTCAAGCAGGTTGGCCACGCGGGTGAGCAAAGTGCGGTGCCGGCCGCGGGCCTCGGCGATGACGACGGTGCCGCGCGAGGCAACGCCGGTGAGCAGCCACTGGAGGTCCTCGCCGGTGGTCTCGCAGATTCGGACGAGCACGTCGCCCGGGGGCACGACGCCGCGCTCGTAGCGGGCGTACTCGTCCTCGGGCAGGCCAAGGCGCTGGGCGAAGAGAGCTTTGCCTTGCGCGCCGAAGTGGCGTCGCCGGAGCTCTTTGAGCCGGTGTGCGAGGGCCTGTGCGGGGCTGTTCACGGTGCGGTCCTTACGGGTGGCCGTAACGCCCTAGTATAAGAAGCGCGGCCCCCGGCTGGCTACTATGGCTGGGGCGGCGGTGCCGGAATCTGCGGCAGGCCGGTGGGCTCAAGCCCGAAGTGGACCACGGCGGCGGAGATGCGCAGGTCGGCGAGACGAAAACGGCGTTTTCCGTTCGGCCAGAGCCAGTCGTTGTGGAGGGCCAGCGCGCCGTCGGGGCCGGCTTCGACCGATACGCCGGTGCCGCGGAGGGCGGTGGTTACGAGGCTTGACAACCACCCGGCGGGCAGGGGAAGCAGGCCGAGGCGTGCGGCGTTGCAGCGGATGAGGACGCGATCGCCCGTGACGGCGACGCGGCAGGTGATCGACAGGACGGCCCGCCAGCCGGCGTGCTCGGCCAGGGCGGCGAACCGTATTTCGTCGTCGTGGAACGTAAGCTGCGGGTCACGCAAGGGGCGGATGTCCACGGCGGCTTCCGGCCACATCTCGGCGCGGGCGGCGATCCAGCGGTTGAGCTGGTCCTCGCGGAGTTGGAGCTGTATGGGCCGGCCGGCGTTGAGGGCGGCGCCGATGTCGTCGACGAGGGCGGCGAGATCGCGTTTGTCGTCGTGCAGCCGGGCGTAGTCGGTCGAGACGGGGCGATACCAGCGGGGACGGCACGTGGCGGTGAGCCCGAGCGCGAGGAGGGCAAGCGGTAGGGCGATCAGCAGGGCGATTGCGGCGCGGCGTCGCAGCCTGGGCGCCGGCCGGGACGGTGGGTGCTCATTGGGTGAGCCGGGCATTGGCGAGTCCCCTCAAGGCGACGGGCAGCGCGTGCGAAACGGCGCGGTCACGGCCCCTTCTTATCGTCATCGTCTTCCGACTCTTCGAGCGCGGAGAGGGGGTCGTCGAGCAGTTCCGCCTCGCCGAGGTCAAAGGTCCTCTCGTCCTCGGGCGTGCCGGCGGTGGGGGTGACCTCGGTGGGCGTGGCGCCCACTTCGGGCTTGATGTCCTTGGGCTGGCCGTCGATCTGGACGACGAACGTGACAGGGCCGACGCGGAGACGGTCGCCGGGCTTCAGTTGGGCTTCGGCGATACGTTTACCGTTGACGAAGGTCCCGTTGGAGCTGCCGAGGTCCTTGGCCTGTAGCGCGTCGGATTTCTTGAGCAATTCGCAGTGCTGGCGCGACACGTCGCGGGTCGGGATGCGCAGGTGGCAGTCCTGGCGGCGGCCGAGGACCGTCCGCTCCTCGTTCAGCGGGAAATCCCGTCGATCGGTACCCTTGAACATCACCAAGACGACGTTCATGGCCTGACCTCGCCATCTGAGGACGGTGCCGCACTCGCGGCCGGACACACCGCCGAGCCACGCAGCGGCGTGGGTCACCGGTTAGGATGCGTCCCGTGCGGCGGCGTATGCTACGCGAAAGCGAAACCGATGACAACGCCCGATTCGTGCCGTGCCCTGTATGTTCACGTGCCTTTTTGCCGCACGCTTTGCGGGTACTGCGACTTCTATTCGGAGGTGCTGCGGGCGGAGGCGGTCGGGCCGCTGGTGGACGCGCTACTGTGCGAGTTGGACGGCTGCGCGGCGCGGCGGACGCTGGCTTTCGACACGATTTACGTCGGCGGGGGGACGCCGACGGTGCTGCCGCCGGGAGAGCTCGGGCGGCTGCTGGGCGGGGTGCGGGTGTACGCGGACGCCGACGCAGCGTTGGAATTCACGGTGGAGGCGAACCCGGCGACGGTGACGGACGAGGTCGCCGGCGTGCTGGCCGGGGCGGGAGTCAACCGAGTGTCGCTGGGGACCCAGTCGTTTGAGCCGGTGGAGCTAAGCGTGCTGGAGCGCCGCCATCGGCCGGAGCAGGTCGGCGAGACGGTGGCGACGTGCCGGCGGTTTGGGATGCGGCGGGTCAGCCTGGACCTGATCTTCGGCATTCCCGGGCAGACGCTCGCATCGTGGCGACGTAGCCTGGAAGCGGCGCTCGCGCTCCAGGCTGAGCACATCTCCGCGTATGGGCTCACGTATGAGCCGGACACGCCGCTGCGTCGGCGGCGTGATGCGCGGCTGGTGTCGCCGGTCGATCCCGACCTGGAGGCGGACATGTACGAGCTGGCGCTCGATGTGTTGCCCGCGGCGGGCTTGGCACACTACGAGATCAGCAACTTTGCCTGCCCGGGTGCGGAATGCCGGCACAACCTGCGGTACTGGCACAACGAGTCGTACGTCGGGCTCGGGCCGGCGGCGGCGGGGTTCGTCGACGAGGTGCGGTACAAGAACGTCGCCGACACGACGGCGTACGTCGAGGCCATCGCGGCGGGCCGCTCGGCGTGGGGCGAGCACGAGCAGTTGCCGCCGGAACGCCGCGCGCGGGAGACGGCGATGCTGGAGCTGCGGCTCGCGCGCGGAATTGAGCGGCGGCGGTTCGTCGAGCGGTATGACGTAGACCCGCTGCAGCTCTTCGCGGAGGCGGTCGAGCGTCATGGTGCGGCGGGCTTGCTTTGCGTGGACGCGGTTGGGATTCGGCTGACGCGGGCCGGGTTCCTGGTGGCGGATACGGTGATCGCAGATTTTCTATGACTGCGCCGACGGGGCGGCGAAGGTGGTGACGGCCGGGGTTGGCGAGAAGTCGGGGACACGCTCTGGCGTCCGCGTGCGGATGCGGCGGGGCTTGGGGGCGGAGGGCTTGCGCGGGCGGGAGCCCCAGCCGAAGGCGATGAGGCCGATCGCGTAGAGCAGCAGGAACGATCCGCCGATGCCGTCGTGCGGCAGGAAGTAGAGCCACTGCGCGAGGCACCACAGCCCCAGCAGCATCTCGATGATCCACAGCCGCGTGCGCAGGCCGGCGTACGCCGACTGGCGCGGCTGAGCGCCGACGTTGCCGGACTTCGGCGTGCGGACGAACTCGCCGCCTTGCTGCACGAGTCCGGTGAGCACAGCGAGGCCGTTGTTGACGCACAGGCCCAGGCCGAGGACGGTGAGCTTGAGGATCTTCGCGGGGCCGGGGATGCCGCCGCCGAGGACGTAGCGACCGTTGATGTAGGCGGCCCACGGGGCGACGGCGGCGAAGAGGAAGGTCGTGCAGAGCCACTGGATCCAGGCCGGCCAGGCGTCGCCGGTGAGCATGAGCGGCAGCAGGCGTCCGCCGAGGGCGACGAGGATCATGGGGACGGCGATCGCATACTGCGTCATGTGGATGGTGGCTTCGAGCTTCTGGATGAAGGTGAGATTCGAGCGCCAGACGGCCGGCAGCAGCTTGCGGGCGGTCTGGATCGTGCCGATGGCCCAGCGGCGTTGCTGAGTCTTGAGGGCGTTGACGTTGGAGGGCAGTTCGGCGGGGCAGATCTCGTCGACGTGGTAGATCATCTTCCAGCCGGCGAGCTGGGCGCGGTACGAGAGGTCGAGGTCCTCGGTGATGGTGTCGCCGTGCCAGCCGCCGACGCGCGGGTCTTCAATGGCAGCCTTGCGCCAGATGCCGCCGGTGCCGTTGAAGCTCATCAGCAGGCCGTTCCAGTTGCGCGAGCCCTGCTCGATGGCGAAGTGCATGTCGAGGCCGAGGGCGAGCCCCTGGGTGATCCAGGTTTCGTCGGCGTTGAGGTGGCCCCAGCGGCCCTGGGCGACGCACACGTCGTCGCGGCGGGCGATCAGGGGGATCATCCGGCGCAGGAAGCCGCGGTCGGGCACGAAATCGGCGTCGAAGATGGCGACGAACTCGCCGGTGGCCTGCGTCAGGCCGTAAGCGAGGGCGCCGGCCTTGTAGTGCGTGCGGTCGGGCCGGTGGACGACCTTGACGTCGTAGCCTTCGGCCCGCAGATCGGCGGCGACTTGGTCGACGAGCGCCCGGGTGTCGTCGGTGCTGTCATCGAGGACCTGGACCTCGTGCCGGCCGCGGGGGTAGTCCATACGGGCGGCGGCTTCGATGACGCGGCGGGCGACGGTCAACTCGTTATAAAGCGGGAGTTGGGTCGTGACGCGCGGCCAAGCCTCCGGCGGCGTCTCGCGCTGGTATTGCTCAACGATCTGCCGCTGCTCGGTCCGTACGCGGTTCCGGCGGCGGTGCGCCAGGAACATGAGGACGTACATGTGGAAACCGTAGAGGCTCGGCACCGCGATGAGCAGAAGGAAGAAGACCAAGCAGACAATGTCAATGAGAAGCGCCAAAGACTCGCCCTAGCTGCATTATCAGACCGCCGGCGGCAGAATTCCGTCGCCGATACCCAATTGAGGACTTATAGATCGTCAGCCCGGGGGTGTCAACATCCGGGAACGATCCCGGAGGCCAGCGGCGGAAGTGCCCATAGGTGGATTGCTGATGCGGACAGCGGTTCTGAACGATGTATGGAGCAAGGCTGTGGGTCACCGCTCAATTGAGCGGGCAGCCTGGCTTGGAGAGTCCGAGTACGGCGAGCTCGGACTCTTCTTTTTTGCGCACGGGGGGCGAAGAGCCGGCACAGCGAACCCTGCGGGCTGAGCGAACATACGGCTCGGCAGAAGCCTCGCCCTCCCGGCCCGAGCCTCACCATCCCGTGCGCGACGGGCCGGCGGGCGTCGGTTGACGGTCAGCGGCGGCGGACTACGCTACTTTTTATGGACGCCGAAGGCCGAAACGACCTGCCCGCCACCGACCCCCAAGACCACGACCCCCTCGAAACCGCCGAATGGCTCGCCTCACTGGAGGCCGTCCACCATCACGCCGGCCAGCAACGCGTCGAGTTCCTGCTCGACCGGCTCCACAAATGGGCGCTGAAGCGGCAGGTCCCGATTCCGTTTGCAGGCAACACGCCCTACATCAACACCATCCCGAAAACCGAGCAGCCGTCGTACCCCGGCGACCGCCAGATCGAGCGGCGGATCAAGAGCTTCGTGCGCTGGAACGCGATGGCGATGGTCGTGCGCGCGAACCGGATGGCGGAGGGCATCGGCGGACACATCTCGACGTACGCCTCGTCGGCCACGCTGTACGAAGTCGGCTTCAACCACTTCTTCCGCGCCGCGACGGAAAATTCGTCCGGCGACCAGGTTTACTTTCAGGGACACGCTTCACCGGGGATCTACGCGCGAGCGTACATCGAGCACCGCATCGACGCGCAGCACCTGATGAACTTCCGCCGCGAGCTGGCCCCCGGCGGCGGGCTGCCGTCGTATCCGCATCCGTGGCTGATGCCGGGATTCTGGCAGTTCCCGACCGTGTCGATGGGGCTGGGGCCGATCAACTCGATCTACCAGGCGCGGTTCAACCGCTATCTCGAAGACCGCGGACTGCTGCGGACGACCGGGGGGCGCGTGTGGGCGTTCCTGGGCGATGGCGAAATGGATGAGCCGGAGGCCCTCGGCGCGATCACACTCGCGTCCCGCGAGCAGCTCGACAACTTGACGTGGGTCATCAACTGCAACTTGCAGCGGCTCGACGGCCCGGTGCGCGGCAACGGCAGCATCATCCAGGAGCTGGAGGCGGCGTTCCGCGGCGCCGGCTGGAACGNNGGCTGGAACGTCATCAAGGTGATCTGGGGCAGCGACTGGGACCCGCTGTTCGCGGCCGACACCGAGGGCTTGCTGATCGAGCACATGGGCCAGATCGTCGACGGTCAGTGGCAGCGCTATACCGTCGAGCCGGGGGCGTACTCGCGCGAGCATTTCTTCGGCCGCGACCCGCGGATGCTGCAACTCGTCGATCACCTGACCGACGAGCAAATCCGTAGCCTGCGGCTCGGCGGGCACGACCCGGAGAAGGTCTATGCGGCGTACGCGGCGGCAACGGCGCACAGCGGGCAGCCGACCGTGATTCTGGCGCGGACGATCAAAGGCTACGGCCTCGGCGAAGCCGGCGAGGGCCGCAACATCACGCACCAGCAGAAGAAGATGAACGAAAACGAGCTGCGGGCGTTTCGCGACCGCTTCGAGATCCCGGTCAGCGACGCGGAGATCAACGAGGCGCCGTTCTGCCGGTTTCCCGAAAAAGGCCCAGAGTACGAGTACCTGCAAGAACGGCGGCGGGCAATGGGCGGCTACGTGCCGCAGCGGAAGGTCCGGGCCGTGCCGCTCGAGGCACCGCCGCTGAGCCTGTTCGCCGAGTTCCTGGCGGGGACGGGCGAGCGCAAGGCGGCGACGACGATGGCCATCGTGCGGATGATCAACCGCCTGATGGCTGACCCGCGGATCGGCAAGCTCATCGTCCCGATCGTCCCCGACGAAGCCCGCACGTTCGGCATGGAGTCGCTCTTCCACAGCTACGGCATCTACGCCCACGGCGGCCAGCTCTACGAGCCGGTCGATTCGCACATGCTGATGCGGTACGAGGAGCGGAAGAACGGGCAGATTCTGGAGGAGGGCATCACGGAGGCGGGGTCGATGGCGTCGTTCCTCGCCGCCGGCAGCGCGTACGCGACGCACGGGCTGAGCACGATCCCGTTCTTCCTGTTCTATTCGATGTTCGGCTTCCAGCGGATCGGCGATCTGATCTGGGCGGCGGGCGACATGCGCTGCCGCGGGTTCCTCGTCGGAGCAACCGCAGGCCGCACGACGCTCGCCGGCGAGGGGCTCCAGCATCAGGACGGCCACAGCCATCTGCACGCCAGTGCGGTGCCGAATTGCGTTTCGTACGACTGCGCGTTTGCGTACGAGCTGGCGGTCATCGTGCGCGAGGGCTTGCGGCGGATGCACGAAGCCGGCGAGGACGTTTTCTACTACCTCACTGTGTACAACGAGACGTATCACATGCCGCCGATGCCGGAGGGCGCGGCGGACGGGATTCTCAGGGGGCTGTACAAGTTTCAGGCGGCGGTGAAAACCGACGGCTCGCCGCGCGTGCATTTGTTCGGCAGCGGGCCCCTGCTCAACGAGGCGCTGCGGGCGCAGGGGCTGCTGCGCGAGAAGTACGGCGTGGCGGCCGACGTGTGGAGCGCAACGAGCTACAACGAGCTATACCGCGACGCGCTGACATGCCAGCGCTGGAACCGCCTGCACCCGGAGCAGACGCCGCGGGTGCCGTACGTGGCTCAGACGCTCCGTGACGAGCCCTGGCCGATCGTGGCAAGCTCCGATTTCGTCACGTCGGTGGCAGCGCGGTTGTGTCCATGGACGCCCGCCGGCCTGACGGTCCTCGGCACCGACGGCTTCGGCCGCAGCGACACGCGGGCGAGCCTGCGGCGGCATTTCGAAACCGACGCGGAGCACATCGCCCTGGCGGCGCTGACGGCGCTGGCGCGGGCCGGCAAGTTCGACGCCCAGAAGCTCCCCGGCGCGATCAAAGACCTCGGCGTCGATCCGGAAGCCCCAAATCCAGCGACCGCGTAACGCTACGGCACCGCGAGTGTGCCAACGATGCTCCGCTGCACGATGTCATCGACTGTCGAGGCCCAGCCACACTCCGGACAGCGCACCTCGCGCAGGCCGTGCAGGTTGTAGCCGCACGTCGGGCAGCGCGCCGCGCCTTCCGCACCGACGCCCACCAGCCGGCCAACGAGCGCGTGCGGCTGCCGATCCCGCCAGAGCCATGCGGTTCCCGCGAGCCAGAGCGCGAAGGTGAATAGCGGCGAGAGCAGGCACAATGTCTCACACAGCGGTCCGAGACCGGTGGCGCCGAAAGGGTACGCCCAGAAGACCGAGAGGGGGCTGGCGAGGAACAGCAGCGCGAGGCCCAGGCTGCCAAGGCGGCGCGTGCTGTCCCAGACAACCGCGCGGCGCCAAAGCAGGAACCAGACCGCGGTGGCCACGACGGCGCAGGTCTCGTACGACAGCCACGTGCAGGAACGTGACGCCCAGCCCCAAGGCGCCTCGTTTAAGGCGAGGTACTCCACGAAAAACAGGCCGGACAGCAAGGGCAGCAAGGCGACACCAATCGCGAGACGGACCGCATTGGGGGTCATGACCACCCTCCGCGAAGGAGGCGCACTGTGTCGTGGGTCGCACCGGGTCAGCAGACCGCCCCACCAAGTCAGGGCGAGAGCGCCGAGCGCGAGGCCGCCCCCCGACAGGGCCTGGCTGGTGCACAAAAACTCGTCCGTGCCGCGCCACCCCGTGGTCCAGACGGGGTGCCACAACACGACCTGTCCGGTGGCTACCAGCGCGATGCCCGCGGTGGAAAGGAGACGCGGCACCGTCCAGCGCACGCACCGGTGCCAGATCACGATCGTGCTCACCAGCGCGAGGGCCGAGCCGACCATGCTCCCGGAGCCCCACGCGCTGCGACCACCCACGTAGGAGCCGACCAAGGCCCATGCGCCGGACACCAGCGGCATCAAGGCCAGCAGGAGGACAATGCGGAAACACCGGTCGGTCATGGCGCGCGCCATATTACCGGTTGCGCGGGACAGCCGCGCGGCCACGGCGGTCGACGTGCCGGGCGCGGCGCGGGAAGATGTCGGAAACCGTCGTGTCCTCGGAGGTGCGCCGATGGAATCGTATAGGATTGACTTCACGTCCCTGCCGTGGGAAACGCCCCTGCGCGGCCTGCGCTGCAAGGTGCAGCGGCACGACGGTCGGCAACTGCGGCTCGTGGAGTACACGCCGGATATGCCGCCGCACTGGTGCGAGAAGGGGCATATCGGCTACATCCTGGATGGGCAGTTTGAGATCCGGTTCGAGCAGCAAACGATCGTGTTCCATCCCGGTGACGGCGTCTTCATCCCGTCGGGCCCGGCCCACAAGCACATGGGGCGAGCGCTGTCCGAGACGGTCCGCGTCGTGTTTGTGGAAGACGTCTGAGCCGCAGTACACGCTAGAACCGGCCGCCCGGCCTCAATTCGTGCGAGCATTTCCGATTGATGTACAAGGGCACCCCGCGCGGACCCTGCGCGGCGCGCGCCGCAGGAGCAATCGGTCGTGAAGCGGTTCCGTTACGCGATCATTGCGCTGCTGTCGCTGACTCTGCTGGGTCTGGAGCTCGTCTGGACGCGCATCTTTTCCGCCGAGTTCTTCTACTCCTTCGCGTTCCTCGTGCTCTCGCTTGCCATCCTGGGGCTCGGCCTCGGCGCGCTCGCGCTACGGCTGTTTCCCAGCCTGGGGCGCAGGTCGTATCTCGGCCCTCTCCTCACGCTGACGGGGTGCCTGACGCTCGCCGGGCCGCCGCTGGTCTTCTGCCTCGGGCTGAAGTTCTCCACGCTGCTCGACAGTTGGAGCATGGTCGGGCACCTGCTGGCGGCCATCCTGCTGCTGGGGTCCGCGTACTTCTGCGGCGGGCTGGCGCTGGCCGTGCTCCTGCGGCGCAACCATCGCGACATGCCGCGGCTCTACATGGCCGACCTGCTGGGCGCGGGGACGGGCGTCGTCCTAGCGATCGTGCTGATGAACCGCGTCGGCACGCCGGCCGCGAGCTGCCTGATCGCCATACCGGTCTTGCTGGCCGCTTTGTTGGCCGCGCGCGGCGTCGCACGCGTGCTGCCGCTGGCGCTGCTCGTGGCCCCGTTCGTGCTCATGCGTTACGCGGACAAGCTGCTCGCCGCACCGCGGCCAGAGCAGGCCCCAATCGTCTACAAGCACTGGGACGCGACCGCGAAGATCAAGGTGTATGAGTATGGGGAGCAGAACCGCGGGATCAACATCGACAACGCCGCCAATTCGCCGGTGTTTGGTTTCGACGGCAACTGGAACCGCCCGGAGACGGACCGCTTTCAGTTCAGCATCGACGTATCGAACCTCATCAAGCGTTTTCCCGCGTGCACGTTCCTGTCGCTCGGCGCGGGCGGCGGCGGCGACGTCTTGCAGGCGTTGCAGGCCGGCGCGACCGACATCCGCGCCGTCGAAGTCATCCCGCACATCAACGAGATGATGCTGACGGGCGCGCTGGCGGACTTCTCGGGCCACATCTACCGCGACCCGCGCGTACGCGTGATCACCGACGACGCCCGGGCCTACGTCCGGCAGCACAGGCACGAATTCGACGTCATCTACTCGCTCAGCTCGAACTCGTTTGCGGCGCTCGCGTCCGGGTCGTTCGCGCTGGCCGAGAACTATCTGTTCACCACCGAGGCGTTCGTCGACTACTGGGAAGCGCTCACCGACGGCGGCTTCATGATGATGGAGCATCAGTTCTTTATCCCGCGCGTGGTGCCGGAGTTGCTCGACGCCCTCCAGTCCCGCCGCGTGCCGGAGCCGCGGGCGCACTTTGCGGTCTACGACTTGCCCCAGTTGCACCGCCAGATGGTCCTGCTCTCCAAGCAGCCGTTGACTGACGAGATCCGGAATACGGCGTTCGGCGAGCTAACGCCGGACAACTACGCCGACATTCATCTGCTGTACCCGGCACCGGAAGGGTTGGCCGACAACCTGGACAACCGCATCGTGCAGGAAGGCTGGCAGCGTGTCCGCGGCTCGGCGCCGGTCAACATCGCGCCGTGCACCGACAATCGCCCGTTCGTGGGGCAGATGGGCCGCTGGGCGAACTTCCGCTGGGAGAAGCCGGCCAGATTGTCGGGGTTCGATGTGTTCGGCTATCCCTTCTCGCAGTTGATTCTCATCGTCATCCTGCTTGTGGTCATCGTCCTGGTCCTGCCGCTGAACCTCCTGCCGTACCTGGCCGGCGGACCGCGCCTGCGGGCCACGCCCTGGCTGTACTTCTTCACGATCGGCGCGGCCTTCATGTCCGTCGAAGTCGTCCTGATCCAGAAGTACACGCTCTTCGTCGGGCCGTCGGCGTACAGCATCGCGGCCATTTTGTTCACGTTGCTGGTCGGCTCGGGGATCGGCAGCCGCTTTGCCGCGCGGGTCAGCACGCGGGCGGCCTTTGGCGGACTGGTCGCGTGGTTGCTGCTGGAGACGTTTGTGCTGCGGTACGCCACGCATGCGCTCGTGGGTCTGCCACCGGGTGGACGCGTGCTAGCCGCCGTCCTGCTGGTGCTGCCGCTGGGGTTTTTCATGGGGATGCCGTTCCCGAAGGGCGCCCTGCGCGTCGGGGCGCTGGTGGACTGGGGCTTCGCGGTGAACGGCGCCGCGTCAGTCCTCGGTGCCACCGCGATTCTGCTCGTGGCGATGACGTTCGGAATTCAGGCGGCGCTGCTGGTGGCCACCGGGCTGTATGTCCTGGCGGGGCTGCTGATCGCGCGGGCAAATGGCTGGACACCGCAGGTGCTGCCGGCTCCGCCCGAGGCCGGCGACGGCTGCGCTGCGGGCGATACCCTGGCGTCGGGCTGATCAGTGCTGCTGCAGCGCGGCGCGGGCTTCCTCGCTGGCGCGGCGCAGTTGCTCATCCAGATCCGGGTCGCGTGACGGGTCGATCAGGTCGCGACGTTTGAGAACGTAGATGGTCCCGAACTTCGGCAACTCGGCGACAAGCTGGTAATTCTTGTCCATCCACCCCGCGATCTTGAAGTCCGTGGGACGGCCCCCGCGCTGGATGCCGTGAATCCAGAAGTAGTCGCCGGCACTCAGCACCAGCGCCGCGGGAGGATCGTCGCGGAGGGTGCGTTCGACCTCGTCGACGATGAACAGAGCGCGGCCGGGCAACTGGCCGACCTTCTCCATGGTCGTGAAGCGTGAGGCGTTGATGCGGCGTGACCGCAGGTACACGCCGGGCATGTATCCGAAGCACTGGATGCGGTCGCCGGGGTGGGTGACGGCGGCGACGGCGTCGCCGGCCACCTCCCATTCGGCCGGCTCGCCACGCTCGATGCGGGGCACCCAGATCTTGCCAAACTCCTCGAGCTGCCGCTGGCCGGCGTCGAGGGCGAAGTAGCCCATGACGATGAAGGCGACGAGGACCCAGGCCCGTTGCTGGACGCGCTGCAGGAGCGAGGCCTCGGCCTGGAGCACGTTGATCAGGTAGCCGGCCAGCAGCATGAGGGGCGGGATGGCGGCGAGCAGGTAGTGCCGGAAGGCGTGCGGGCTCACCATGGCGCCGTAGACCGCGGCGACGAACCAGATGAAGAAGAGCAGCAGGTACGCGGGGCACACCGCGCCTTGCGCGCGCAGCGGCTGCTCGATCTCGACCGGCCGGTATTGGGGGCGCAGCCACCACAGCAGGCCGTGGATCGTCGCGGCGGTCGCCATCAGCAGCGGCAAGGTGAGGATCGGCTCGACGTGCTGGCGCAGGAGGGCCCAGTTGATGAGGTTGTACTTCATCTTGCTGGCGCCGGCCGCGAAATAGGCGCGGTTAAAGCCGAACGTCGCAAAGAGGGCTTCGCCCAGCGCACCTTGGGCTGCGAGGTAGAGGGCGGCGAGGCCGACGGTGGTGCCCGCTCCGACGAGCAACAGCAGGCCGCGGCGCAGGCCGGTGCGGGCGGGCAGCCGGCGGGCGAGCATGAGGATGAGCGTGTGCAGGCCCATGGCGCCCCACGCGGCCAGTCCAACCTGCTTGAACAGGAACGCCAGGCCGCACATCACACCGGCCAGATACCACGTCCACCAGCGGTCGCGGGCCCAGCCGCGCATGTAGAAAGCGACGGCGGTCAGCTCGCAAGCGACGAGGAAGGTCTCGGTGCGGTTGGTGCCGCCGGTGTAGTAGGCGTGCGTGAGGTAAAAGCCGAGCAGGATGGTCGCAAAGACGGCGGACCCGCGATGCCAGAGGGACGCGCCGGTGACGAAAAAGGCGGCGTGCGAGACGACGAGGGCGACGACGCAGAGCGCGATCACGCCGAAGTAGCTGCCGCCACCGAGCGCCATGCCGACGGCGTTGATCCAGTAGATGCCAGGCGGTTTGTTGTCCCACACATCGACATAGGGGATGGCGCCGTGGGCGATGCGCCAGCCGTAGTAGCCGAACATCTGGTCGTCGACCACATCGGTGCGGTAGTAGGCCAGGACTTCGGCGAGCACGATCAGCGGGGTGATGATGAGGACCAGCACGGCGATCAGGAGCCAGAGGGGGGTCTCGGGGGCCTGGCCGGGGAGCCGCGCGGGGCGGTCTATCCTGGGGTTGGCTGACATAGTGGTCGTAGGGTAGCAAGTCGGACGGGCCGAGGTAAGGGCCCGGGGGTGGCTCACACTGGCTGTGGGACGTGGTACACTGCGGTGCAAACGACTGGGAGACACGCATGGAACTGAAGACCCGCGTCGACGTGGCGGCCGGGCGGCAGCCCGCGGACCTGGTGCTCAAGAACGGGCGCATCGTCAACGTCCTGTCGTGCGAGGTGCACGACGGCGACGTCGCGATCGTGGGCGACCGGATCGCGGGGATCGGTGCGTACACGGGGCGCGAGACGTTGGACCTGAAGGGGCAGTACATCTGTCCGGGCTTCATCGACGGCCACGTGCACATCGAGTCGTCGCTACTGAGCGTCCCGGAGTTCGCCAAGGCCGTGGCCCCGCACGGAACGGCGGCGGTGATCGCGGACCCGCACGAGATCGCGAACGTGCTGGGGACCGAGGGCATCCGCTACATGCTCTCGTCGAGCAAGTACTGTCCGATCCACGTCTTCATGATGGCGAGCTCGAGCGTGCCGGCGTCGCGGTTCGAGAGCAGCGGGGCGGACCTGGGCGCGGTCGACATTTTGTCGCTGCTGAGCGACCGCTGGATTCTGGGGCTGGCCGAAGTGATGGACTTTCCGGGCGTCGTCGCGGGCGACCCGGACTGCCTGGGCAAGCTCACCGTGGCCGGCAGCCGACCGATCGACGGCCATGCGCCGGGGCTCAGCGGGCGGGAGCTGTGCGCGTACGTCGCGGCGGGCATCGGCAGCGACCACGAATGCACGACGCTGGAAGAGGCGCGGGAGAAGCTGCGGCTGGGGCTGCACATCATGATCCGCGAGGGCAGCCAGGCCCGCGATCTGGACGCGCTGCTGCCGCTGGTCCGGCCGGAAACGCTCGACCGCTTCATGTTCGTCACCGACGACGTCGACGTCGAAGACCTGTTGACCGAAGGACACATGGACCACCTGATCCGCCGGGCCGTGGCCGGCGGGCTCAATCCGGTGCACGCGATCAGGCTGGCGACCGCGAGCACGGCGCGCTACTTCGGGCTGCACGATTTCGGCGTCGTCGCGCCCGGCAAACTCGCCAGCCTGGCAATCCTGGACAATCTGGAGCAGTGTCGCGTCCGCCGCGTGTACCGCGCCGGGCGGCTGGTCGCGGTGGACGGGGTCGTGATCGACCCGGACGCGGACAAGCGTCGGCCGCACATCCTGCGCAGCTCAATGAACGTCCAGTGGCTGGAGTTGCATCAGTTTGCCATTAAGGCTCCGCACGCCGGGGAGTGCCGCGTGCATGTGATCGAGGTGTCGGAGGGACGCGTCGACACGCGGCGGTCGATCGAGCCGCTGACGGTTCGCGATGAGCAGCTTCACGCCGATCCGAGCCGGGATTTGTGCAAGCTGGCGGTGATCGAGCGGCATCAGGCGAGCGGGAAGATCGGGCTGGGCTTCGTGCGCGGCTTCGGGCTGTCGGCGGGTGCGATCGCCTCATCGGTGGCGCACGATTCGCACAACCTGCTGGTCGCCGGCACGAACGACAAGGACATGTTCACCGCCGCGGTGCAGTTGGTGAAGATGCGGGGCGGGTTCTGCGTGGTGCGGGACGGGACGGTCCTCGCGCAGGTTCCGCTGCCGATCGCGGGGCTCATGAGCGAGGCCAGTGCGGAAGAGCTGCGCGACCAGTTGCGGGCGTTGCATGCCGCGGCGGCGCAGCTCAACAGCAAGCTGCGGCGGCCGTTCATGGCGTTGTCGTTCATTGCGCTGTCGGTCATTGGGGCGTTAAAGCTCACGGACCAGGGGCTGGTGGACGTGGGGCAATTCAAGCTGATTGACCTGATTGTCCCGTGAGGCGTGCGATGGCGGCGCGGTTGGGAATGCTGATTGCCGCCGGGCCGACGCGGGAGCCGATCGACGCGGTGCGGTATCTGGCGAACCGGTCGAGCGGACGGCTGGGCGTGTGTCTGGCGACGGCGGCCCGCGACGCGGGGTGGGAGGTCGCGCTGCTGCTTGGGCCGGGGTCGGTGCCGGCGCCGGACGGGGTACGTACCTGTTCGTTCGAGACCACGACCGAGCTGGCGGCGCTGTTGGAGGAGCACTTTCCACGCTGTGACGTGCTGATCATGGCGGCGGCGGTCGCGGATTATCGTCCGCGGCGCGTGGCGGCGGCGAAGTTGCCGCGGACCGGCGAGAATCTGATGTTGGAGCTGGAGCCGACGCCGGACCTGGTCGCGGGCTGCGCGGCGCGCAAGCGGCCGGGGCAGCGGATCGTCGGGTTTGCCCTGGAAGAGCCGGCGGTGCTGGCGGAGCGGGCGCGGGAGAAGCTGCGGCGGAAGGGGCTGGACGCGATCGTCGCCAACCCGCTGGAAACGATGGGGGCGGAGGAGATCCGCGCGACGCTGTACGCGGCGACGGGCGAGGTTTGCACGCCGACGGTGGGCTCGGCGACGTCGGCGGGTTTGAGTAAGCTCGATTTTGCGCGCTGGCTGATCGCGTGGATTGCGGTGCACTAGAGCATTTTCAATTAATATCCGATGCGTAGCCGCAGTGGCGGAAGAAGCCGGCGGC
>PMMM01000120.1 GCA_003162245.1 Phycisphaerales bacterium | reverse complement strand
CGCGTCCGTCCGGCGCGCGGCCGCGCAGTAGCGCACGGCGCGCGCGGAAGCAGGACGCTCGGCGCAAGAAGGGGGCGCGACGGGCCGGGAAGATGGCGACGCGGTCTCGCTGAACCGGCCGGTACTGGCTGCCAGGGCTAGGATTCCCACATGTGGTGCGGCCCATTTCAGTTGTGTTCGCTGGCGGTGTTTCTGCTCGGTGTCTTGCCACCGGTGGGCGGCTTAGCGCCGCCGTCCACGGCGCCGACAACCGAGCCGGTGGACACGCGACGGGCGCAGCTCTCTCTCGATGAGCTGCCAGCCGTGCTGGCGGAGGCGCGACACACCGCCGGTCGGCTGGAAGACCAGCCGCAGGTACGCGAGCACTATGAGGCGGCCCGCAAGCTGATGGACCGCCAGGAGTACGAGGCGGCCGTCGCCGAGCTGAACACGGCGCTGAACCTGGCGCGCGGCGACAGCTTCGAGGTGCTTTACCTGTTGGCGCAGGCCAAGCAGCATTTGGAGTGCGGGGGCGAAGCGCTGGCGCTGGCTGAGTACGCCGGCTCGCTTCGGCCAACCGACCCGGACGTGCACTATCTGCTGGGGCGGCTATGCCGGGAGCAGGGACGCCTCGAAGTGGCCGCCGAGCACTTCCGGGCCGCGACCTTGGGCGGTGCGGCGCAACCGGACAACCCGCGGGTGACGGCGGCGTGGTACGAGCTGGGCGACTGCCTCGCGAAGACGGGCTACCGCTGGGCGGCGGCCCAGGCGCTGGCGGAGTTCGACCGGGCGTTGTTTGAGACCCACGCAGCGCAGCGCTCCGCCCCGGAGATTGCCCCGCTGCTGACCGAGTACCCGCGCGGGTCGATTGAGCGCCGGCTGGAATTGCTGAAGACGCTGAACCTCCCCACCCAGTGCGTGGCGGCCGCACGGTGGGCGTTCGAAAGCCGGCCGGACGACTTGTACCTGCAGCGGCTCTACGTGCGCGCACTACTGGACGCCGGACAGGCACCGGAAGCGTTCGAGTTTTGCCGGCCGCGCGTCGAGCCGGCGGAGGGGGCGGCGGCATCGCGCCCGGAGAAGGAAGAACCGGGTGGCTCGGCCCTGCTGACGTTGGCGATCGAAGCGGCGCGCGGGGCGGGACAGCTCGATTCCTGGATTGCGGAACTCACGACTGACGTACAGCGCGGGCGGCGCGTCGCGTTCGCGACGCGTCTGGCACACCGGCTGGACGGCATGGGCGCGAGCGCCAAGTCCATTCCCGTCTGGCGGGCGCTCGCTCAGGCTGCACCGCAGTCGGCGGAAACCACCTGGGACCTCGCCGCGGCGCTGCGGGAGTCGGGCGACCTGGCCGGCGCGCTCGCGACCCTGATCGGATTCGTCCGCGCCAACGCGGACACGGCGGAGATTCCGCCGCAGCGTCTGGAGGCCTGGATCGGCAGCCTGGAGCAAACCGACGAGTTCCTGAAGCTGGTGAGCGAGCTGACGGCGCGGCCGGATTGCGACTTCGCGACGTACACGGTCCTGGGCATGACCGCGGCGGCGGCGAAGCAGACCGAGCTGGCCGAGCGCCTGTTTCAGTCGTCGCTCGACGCCCGGCCCGACGTCGCGCTGACGCAGATCGCGTGGGCCCGGATGCTGCTGGCGACGTATCGCTGGGAGGACGCCACGACCCACGCGCAGGCGGCGCTGGCGCAGAATCCGCAATTGGCCAGCGCGCAGATCGTGCTGGGCGAGGCGTACGCGGGGCTGGACAAGCATGAGCAGGCCGAGGGGGCTTACAAGGCTGCCCTGGAGCTGCGCCCACACGACGCCGGCTGCATGTTGGCGCTGGCGCGGCAGTACCGCCGGCTCGACCAGTGGCTGGCGGCGCAGCGTTACGCGCAGGAGGCGTGGTCGACAGACCACACATGCGCGGCCGCGGTGGAGGAGCTGATCGAGGCCTACCTCGCGTCGGGCAAGCTGGAGATCGCCCGTGCGTGCCTGAAGGACGCCGAGGACGCCGATCTGCCGCCGGACACGCTGCGGCGAATCCGGACGGCGGTGCACTATGCGGGGGCGTACATGGGGCCGGAGTATCTGGCGGAGTTGCAGCGTCAGTACGTCGCTTCGCCGGGCGACGTGACGACCGGTTTGAAGCTCGCCGCCGTGCTCTATCTGGCGGATCGTGCGGATGAAGCACTCGCGGTGCTGAATCGTCTGCCGGCCCAAGGTGCGGACCAGGAGCAAGTGCTGTTCTTGTCGGCGCGGGTGCACGAGCGACGCCTGGAGCCGGGCCAGGCCATCGCCGAGTTGACCGAGCTGACGCGGCGTTATCCGCGGCGGCTTAGTCATTTGACGCTGCTGGCTAACGCCTGCCTGGCCGATTTCCGGGTCGCGGACGCACGGGCGGCGCTGGGCCGCATCCTCGCCCTGGATTTGGAGCCCGAGCAGCGCGACCAATGCCGGGCGCGCCTGCTGGCGACCTACGTCGACTTTCGGCAATACGATGATGCGCTCGGCGTCCTGGAAGAGTGGCTCGGAAAAGAACCGACCTCCGACCTGTGGCTTCGCACGAAGGCGCAGGTGCTGGTGGCGGCGGACCGCGACGATCCGGCGATCGAGTTGGTGACCGGCCGTCTGGCGCCCGTGACCGAGCGCTTCCAGAAGCTGCTCGACGAATACAAGAGCCTGACGGAGCGGCTGCGCGACCGGCCCGGCGCGGCCGATGTGGAGGCGGAGCTCAAGGGGGCCGAGCGCGACCTGAAGACCTGTCTCGATGAATTACATGACCGCCGGGCGGAGTTCGTGGATGTGTGCATCGCCGCGGAGTGCTATGACCTCGCCGAGCGCGAGATACGGTCCTGGCTGGCGGCGCAGGGTCCCGAGCCGCGGCTTCAGGAGTGGCTGGTCCGCGTCCTGCTGGCGGCCAAGAAGCCCGATGATGCGCTGGGCGTGCTGAAGGACTACGCGGCGCGCGGCCGGGCCGACGCGCTGCGGGCGATCACTCTGCGCGGGCGGTGCTATGCCGCTCTCGGACGGGCCGATGACGCCGTCCGAGACCTGGACGCGTTACTCGACGAGGAGCCCGTCAAAGGCAACGCGGCCTTGCGCGGGCAGGTACGGCAGGAGATCGTCGCGCTGCTCCTCGAGGCGGAGGACTACGCCGCGGCCATCAGCCGCTGCGACCGCTGGCTCGCGGACAACGAAGGCGACCGCGAGACGGAGCTCGACGTTCTGACGCTCAAGCGGCTAGCGCTGCAACGTGCCGAGCGCGAGGATGAGCTGATCGCCGTCGGTCAGCGGCTGCTGGAGGCCGAGCCGAAGGACCCCGGCCTCAACAACGACCTGGGCTACACCTGGGTCGAGCGGGGCGAGAACCTGACCCAAGCGATGGACATGATCCGCCGGGCGGTCGCCGCAGAGCCGTTGAACCCGGCCTATCTGGATAGCCTCGGCTGGGCCTGGTACATGCAGGGCGATTTCGGCGCGGCGCGGCTGTATCTGGCACGGGCGGCGCAGCTAGAAGCGGGCCGGGATCCCGCTATCTACGATCACCTGGGGGACGCCGCGTACCGGCTGGGCGATCGCGAGGCGGCCCGCGCGCACTGGGAAAAGGCACGCGAGCTGCTGGAGGACAAGGCGGGCGCGGGGCGGATGGCGGCGCGGGCGGGTCTGATTGTGACGCTGCGCGGTAAGCTGCTGGCCCTGGAGCAGGCGACGGCGCCCAACGTGGCCCCGACCGCCGCCGAGCGCGTGTCGAAGGACAAACCGTGACGACGCCGTTGGAAGTCGCCCGTCAGGTCGTGGCGGAGGAGGCGGAAGCGCTGCGCCGCCTGGCCGGCAGTCTGGACGGCGAGTTCGACGCGTTGCTCGAGACGATTCGCGCCGCCGCACCGCCCATCGTCGTCAGCGGCCTCGGCAAGAGCGGCCACATCGCCCAGAAGATCGCGGCCTCGCTGACGAGCACCGGGACGCCGGCGGTGTTCATGCATCCGGTCGAGGCGCTGCACGGCGACCTGGGCATCGTCACCGAGCGGCAATGCCTGATCGCGCTGTCGCGCAGCGGCAACACCGACGAAATTCTCCGCCTTGTCGCACACTTCCGGCGACTCGGCGGACCGGTCATCGGCGTCACGCAGAACCCGAAGTCGCGCCTGGCGGAAATGTGCCGGCACGTGCTCTGTTTGCCGGACGTGCCGGAGGCGGGGCCGCTCAACCTGGCCCCCACCACGAGTTGCGTGCTTATGCTCGCGATAGGGGACGCTCTCGCGATGGCCCTCCTGCACCGCAGCGGCTTTCGGGCCGAGGACTTCGCGCAGTACCACCCGGAGGGGGCGCTCGGACGACGCTTGCTGCTCCGCGCCGGCGACCTGATGCACGCCGGCGATGCACTCCCGCTCGTCGCCGCTGGGGCTTCGTTCAACGAGTTGGTCGTGGAAATGACGCGTAAGCAGCTCGGGCTGGCCCTCATCGTCGAGACCGACGGGCGTTTCCTCGGGACGTTCACCGACGGGGACCTGCGGCGGGTTTTCGAACGGGTCGAGGATCCGCGGCGGATCGACGCCGGCACCGCGTATTCCCGGAGCCGGCGCTCGGCGGGCGCGCCCGCGGTGGCTACCTCGACGATCCGCGCTGCGCGCGCGGCGGTGGATTGTCTGCACATCATGCGGACGGCGCAGATCACGAGCCTCGTGGTGACGGACGACTCCGGCAAGCCCGTCGGCGTGCTGCGGTTGATGGACTTGCTTGGGGCCGGGCTCGGATAGCGGCCGCGTAAATGAGTTTGGTCTTTGTTTGCACCCCGGCTATACTGCCGGCCGTTATGGACGCCCACGCCTTCCTCGAACGTCTCAAGGTCTCGCGGCATTACCGCGGCCAGATCGCCGCCGCGCGCTGCCTGGAGGCGCGACCGGCGGAATATGGCGAGCCGACGGCGCGACTGCCGGACGCGCTATGCGGGTTGTTGCGGAACGAGGGGATCGAGCGGCTCTACTGCCACCAAGCCGAGAGCTACGACGCGATCTGTGGCGGCCGAGATGTCGTCATCTGCACGGGTACCGCGTCGGGCAAGAGCCTGTGCTACCACCTGCCGGTGCTCGCCGAATTGATCGAGAAACCCGACGCGCGGGCGCTCTATCTGTTCCCCGCTAAGGCGCTGGCGTATGACCAACTCGGGAATCTCCAGCGCATGGTCGAGGACGGCGGGCTGGCCAAGATCGCCCGGCCGGCGTGTTACGACGGCGACACGGCAACCCACAAGCGCCCCGGCATCCGCCGCGCTGCCAACATCCTGCTGTCAAACCCGGACATGCTGCATCAGAGCATTCTGCCGTACCACGCCAAGTGGGCGGCGTTCCTGAGCCGGCTGAAGTACGTCGTGCTCGACGAAATCCACACCTACCGCGGCATCTTTGGCAGTCACGTCGCGGGCGTCGTGCGGCGGCTGCAACGGTTGTGCCGGCATTACGGCTCGTCGCCGCAGTTCATCTGTTGCTCCGCGACGCTGGGGAATCCGCGCGAGCTGGCGGAGCGGCTGACGGGGCACGAGATGCAGTTGATCGACCGCGACGGCTCGCCGCGGGGCCGCCGGTGGTTCGTATTGTGGAACCCGCCGTGGCTGGAAGAGGCGACGAAAGTGTCGCGTCGCAGCGGCAATGTCGAGGCGCAGGAGTTGATGCGGGCGTTGGTGGAGGACGGGGCGGGGACGATCACGTTCTGCAAGGCCCGGGTCGTGGCGGAATTGATCTACAAGTACGTCGTGGAGGGACTGAAGCGCCGACGGCCGGACCTGGCGCGGCGCGTCCGGCCCTATCGCGGCGGCTATCTGCCGATCGAACGGCGGGAGATCGAAGAGAAGCTGTTCTCGGGCGAGTTGCTGGGGGTGTGCAGCACGAGTGCGCTCGAGCTGGGCATCGACGTAGGCTCGCTGGATGCGTCGATCATCGTCGGTTTTCCGGGCACGTTCTGTAGCCTGTGGCAGCAGGCCGGGCGGGCGGGCCGGCGGCAGGACGAAGCCCTGTCCATCTTCGTGGCGTACGACGACCCCGTCGACCAGTACCTGATGCGGAACCCGGAGTTTGTCTTCAGCCGGCCGCTCGAACACGCGATCATCGACCCCGACAACCCGCACATTCTCGCGGCGCAGCTTGGGTGCGCGGCGTTCGAGCTGCCGCTGTCGTCCGCGGACCTGGCGGATTTCGCGGGGGCCGCAGGCGACGTCGCCCAGGTGCTGGTGGACGACGGCAAGCTGCGGCTCACCTCCGACAAGTACTATTGGCACACGAGCGAGTTCCCGGCCGCCCAGACGAACCTCCGCACGATCAGCAACGCCACCTTCGCGATCGTCGATACCACCGAGGGCCGCAACGAGGTCATCGGACAGGTGGATTCCATCTCGGCGCCGGAGTTGGTGTATCCGGAGGCGGTCTACCTGCACCAGGGCGAGAGCTACCTCGTCCGCGAGCTGGATTGGCCCGCGCGGTTGGCGCGCGTCGAACGCCTCGACGCGGACTACTACACGCAGCCGGTCATCGCCGACGAGTGCCGGCTCGGACAGGAGCGGCTGCGCGGCGAGTGCCACGGCGGCCAGCGGTTCTTCGGCGACGCGACCGTCAAGTGGCAAACGACCGCGTTCCGCAAGTTCAAGCTGTACACGCAGGAGCTGATCGGGCAGACCGTCTTGGACTTGCCGCCGCAGGAGATCAACACGACGGCGTTGTGGCTTCAGCCGCCGGCACACGCGCTGGAAGCGACGCGCGGCGGGGGTTACAAGGTGCACGAAGCGTTGGGCGGCGTGCGGAACCTGCTGATGGTCTCGCTGCCGCCGCTGGCGATGTGCGACCGCTACGACATCGGCGGGATCGTGAACTCGTCGCAGCTCGGCGTCACCACGATCATCCTATACGACCGGTATGAGGGCGGCGTGGGGTACGCGCGGCACGGGTACGAATGCTGCGCGGAGCTGCTGAAGATGGCGTACGAGCTGGTGGCGGGCTGTCCGTGCGAGAACGGCTGTCCGGGCTGCGTCGCGCCGCCGAACCTGCGGATTCCGATTCACCACGACCCGGATCTCGGGCACGGCTACGCGATCCCGGACAAGGCAGCGACGCTGACGCTGCTGCGGGCGTGGCTCGAGGACTAGCGAGCCGTGACGGAAAGTTGTGGACTATCCCACGAGGTCTTCGTCGCTGAGCTTTGGAATCGGCGCGGTGGAGAGTAGGGACTGCCAGAGGCGCTCCGCGACCTCCGCGCGATGTCGCATTTGCGCGATGGGCAGGACGTCCCGTTGGTTGCCGCGCAGGAGCGTGACGGTGGGCCATTTCGAGTGTTCTGGGACGACCACGAACGTGCCGGCCTCCATCGGATAGCTGCGGATCGCGGGCTTGCCGCGGCCCAGGCGGTACTCCATCACCTGGATAATGCCGGGTGCCATGCGGACGTAGGTCGGACGGATCCCGGTCTTCCAGGCCCAGGTCACGAACACGCCGACGCCCATCAAGATGAGGTAGAAGAAATCGCCAGGGTCCAGGTGCAGCACGGAGATGATGGCCGTGCGCTGGAGCGCCCAGGCAGCGAACAGGGCGGCGAGAAATGGGACCCACGCCAGTTGGCGCCAGAGATACTGCGTCGCGGTGATGATGTACGGCTCAAAGCGGAGGTCGCCGACCGCGGGCACAGGCAGTGTATCCGGACAGATCACTCGGGCGGCGGTGGGGCGCGGGCTGCCCGGGGGATCGAGGATGGCCTGCAGGACGCGCAGGCGCAGCTTGGGGCCGGACAGCTTGCGCCACTGGGACTGCAGTTGACGGACGAGCGGGGCCGTTTCTGGCGTCGGGACCGCGCTGCGGAGCCGAGGCGGTTCGGCACGGCGCGCGGCAACTCGCCGCCATGCGATCACCAGCAGTACGACGCTGACGGCTAGCGGCACGAGTGGGATGACACCGCCGGGCGTGCTCCGCAAGGAAACAACCAGGAGCACGGCCCCGATACCGAGCGCAGACACGATTCCGACAACGGCCCAGGCGTTCCCCGTGTCGTCGGCCGGCGGTGGGATGCGAATGACCTGCGGGGCGGGTCGCGGGTTCGCCGGCAGGTCAGCCATCGGGTGTTCCGTTCGGTGAGGTGACCACGGCGCGTACAGTACATCGCATCCGACGCGGCGCTCAAGCCCGGAAAGGCGGCGACGCTGACGCTGCTGGGGGCGCGGCGGAACGAGCCTGGAGCGCGTGCGCGAGGTTAGGACCGCTCACTCGATCAACTCTCCGTCGCTGAGTCTCGGAATCGGTGCAGTCGAGAGCAGGGCCCGCCAGAGGTGCTCTGTCACTTCCTCCCGCCTGCGCATCTGCCCGATCGGCAGCACGTCCTTCTGGTCGCCACGGAGGAGCGTGACGATGGGCCATTTCGAGTGTTCGGAGACGACCGCGAGCGTGCCGGCCTCCAGCGGATAGCTGCGGATGGCCGGCTTGCCCCGGCCCATGCGGTACTCCATGACTTGAACGATGCCCGGGGCCATGCGGACGTAGGTTGGGCGGATGCCCGTCTTCCAAACCCAAGTGATCAGGGCGCCAACTCCCATGGCGATGATGTAGCTGAACCCACCGAAGTTGAAATGACGCGCCGCGATCAGACCCGTGAATTGCAGCCACCAGATCACAGCGACGATCCCGAGGATGGGAATGAAAAACAGCTTGCGGTAGAGCATCTGGGTCGCGGTGATGATGTAGGGCTCGAAGCGCAGGTCGCCGATCTGCGGGACCGGCATTGTACCCAAGCAGACGATCCGTGCGGTTTCGACTGGACGACCGGCCGGGCCGTCGAGGATCGCCCGCAGCTTGTCCGGGCGCAGCTTGGGACCCGACAATGAGCCCCATTGGGACCGCAACTGGCAGACCAGCGGGTCCGTCTCCAGCGTGGGTTCCGCGCCGAAGAACCGGGCCAACCGGGCGCGCTGCGCGGCAGCCTGCCGCCGCATAGCGACAAGCAGGAAAACCGTGATGCCCAGCAACACAAGTCCGACGAGTTGGCCGGGCCGGCCTGGAAGGAGAGCGAATACCAGCACTGCGCCAGTGCCGAAGGCGAACACGATTCCGATCGTGGTCCAGACTTTTTCGGTGCCGCCGCCCGGCGGCGTCACGCGGATGACCTGCGGCGGCGGGCGGGTGGCCGCGGGAGCGGCGGGC
>PMMM01000033.1 GCA_003162245.1 Phycisphaerales bacterium | reverse complement strand
AAGGCGCGCCAGTCGCCGGAATAGCCGGTTCTGGCCGCCTTCCGCGCCCCCGCTGCGCGCCCGCGCCCCTTCCTGGGTCGTCACGCCCTTCCGTCCGGCCCCTCAAACCGGCACAATAGTGCTTCCCCGCGCCGGCGCCGCCAGGCCGTGCAGACGGGGGCGACGAGGTGACACGTGCCGATTGTCGACATGCCCGTAGATTCGTTGCTCACGTGCATCCGCGCCCACGGCGGTGGCGGCGAGCTGAGTCTGGAGGATCTGGTTGGGATCCTGCCGAAGCTCGGTTGCGAGGTCGAAGGCGTCGCCGACGCGCAGCAGTTCGTCTGCAAGGTCTGCGGCAAGATCTACGACCGCACCGAGGCCCAGGGCGCGCCGCTGCATTGCTCCCACTGCGGCGCCGATTTCCGCGCGACGCCCGCCAGCCTCAGCGACCTCGGCCCCAGCAAAGCCCTGCGCCTCAACATGCTCGCCGTCCGCCCGGACATCTTCGATGCCGGCGGCATGGCCCGCTACATCCGCGGCTACCTCGGCATTCAGACCGGCCTGACGGAATACGTGCTTTCCGCGGCCCGGCTCCGCGTGCAGGTCGATCCGCAGCTCGCGCACGAGGACAGCCTGCGGCCGTACATCGCCTGCGCTGTCGTGCGCAACGTCCACCTCGACAACGCCACCATCAAGATGGTCATGAACCTCCAAGAGGATCTGCACTGGGCGCTCGGCCGCGACCGCAAGCTCGCGTCGATCGGCGTCTACGACCTCGACACGCTGAAGGGCGACGTCTTTCACTACGACGCCGTCGATCCGGATTCGCTGAAGTTCGTGCCGCTGGGCTTTCCGCCGCAGGACCCCGCCAGCAACCTCACGCCGCGGGAGATTCTGGAGAAGCACAAGACGGGGCAGGCGTACGCCCACCTGCTCAAGCCGCTGAAAAAGTACCCCCTGCTGCGCGACGGCGCCGGCACGGTGCTGTCGATGCCGCCGATCATCAACAGCGAGTCGACGCGCGTCACAATGCAGACGCGCAACTTCTTCATCGACGTAACCGGGCTCGCGCAGCGGACGGTCGAACGGGCGCTCAACGTCGTCGTCACGAGCCTCAAGGAAATCCTGCCCGCGATCGACATCGAGTGCGTGCTCATCGAAGCGTCCGGCCCGCCCGGCCCGAAGCCGGCCCCGCAGGTCCGCATCACCCCCGACCTCACGCCCACCGAAATGCAACTGGGCGTTCAGCAGGCCTCCGACACCATCGGCGTGCCGCTCAACGCCGCTGAGTTGGCCGAGCTGCTCGAGTCGATGGGCTACGGCGTCGAGGAGGCCGAGCATGCCGACACGCTCAGGGTCCTCGTGCCGGCGTATCGCAACGACGTCATGCACCCGGTCGACCTCATCGAGGACGCCGCGATCGCGTACGGCTACGACAACATCAAGCCGGAACTCGTGCCGACCTTCACCGTCGGCTCCGCGCGGCCGATCGAGGAGCAGTCCGGGATCGCCCGCCGCGTGCTGACTGGCCTCGGCTTCCACCAGGTCATGACGCTCGTGCTGACCAGCGAGCCGGCAGCGTTCGTCAAATGGCGAATCCCGCCCGACCCGCGGGCCGTGCGGATCGACAACCCGATCAGCACCGAGCAGACGATCTGCCGCGTCTCGCTGTTGCCGGGGCTGCTCGAGACGCTCGCGATCAACAAACAGTACGACCTGCCGCAGTACCTCTTCGAGGTCGGCGATTGCTGCTTCGTCGATCCCGAAGCCGAGACGGGTGCCCGCGAGGAGCGGCACATCGCGGCGGCACTGATCGGCACGCACGTCGGCTACGCGGACATCCGCGCCGTCGCCGACGCGTTCGTACATGAGATGGGGGCGAAATACGCCGTCAAGGCAACGGAAAGCCCGAGCTACATCCCGAAACGCGCCGCCGCACTGTTCAGTGGCAACGGCAAGCCAATCGGCACGATGGGCGAAATCCACCCCGAGGTCCTGGAAGCCTACGGCCTCAAGCATCCGGTCGCGGTGTTGGAGTTGAGCCTGGAGAAGTTGCTGGCCCGGTGACACGTGGGCTGGCGTTGATCGCTTGTCAGCGCGCTGCCAGCACGCCCTCGTAGAGTGCCTTCAGTTCCCGCGCATGCCGGGCCATCGAGAGTTGTGCTGACATCCGGGGGGCGTCCGCCTGGCAAGCCGTCCGCACGGCGTGCTGCAAGCAGGTCTCGATCCCGCCCGCCAGGCCGGAAATGTCATCGGGCTCGTCCAGGACGACGCCGTGGCGGCCCGGCTCCATGATCTCCGCCGCGCCGTTATAGCGGGTCGTCACCACCGGCAGCCCTAGCGACAACGCCTCCAACACCACCCGGCTGCACGGGTCGTACCACGTCGGATGCGCCAGCACATCTGCCGTCGCGTACCATGACGCCACCGGCGTGCTCGTGCCGGCGAAGCGCACACGCTGTGCGACGCCGAGGCGGTGCGCCAACCGCTCGTACGGGCGCGAATCGCCGCGCCCCGCGACAACCACGACCCAATCCGACCGTCCCGCCGCGGTCGCGCGCAGCAACTCCCGCAGCCCCTTGAGCTTGAAGTTGTGCGCGACAAAGAGCACGACCCGCCGCGCGTCTTCCAGCCCGAGCTCGCTCCGCAGCCCCGGCCGCTCCTCGCCCCGCACCGCTCCAGCCTCCACGCCGTTGAAAACCACGCGCACCCGCTCTGCCGGAAACTGTGACGCAGCCAACGAAAGCACCTGCCGCCGCACGTACTCCGAAAGCGCCGCCACGAATACGCAACCGCCGTACTTCCGCAGCAGCGTCTCCTCCATCCGGCGCAGAAACTGCTGCCGCACGTTGAACCGCCGGCCGATGCGCTTCACGGCCCGCAGCCACGGCCCGCACATCGCCGTGCTGCGTGAGATCGTCTCGGCATAGGTTCCGCCGCGGGGCTGATAGACATTTGCGCACAAGCACGGCGTCACCGCGTGCACGATGTCGAACCGTTGCTCGCGGCAGAGCCGTTGGGCGCCCTGCACGAACTGGAACGTCTGGCCCGCGCGCGTCACTGCGCGCACCGGCACCGGCAGAAAGCGCACCAGCGGGTCGCTCGGCGGCGCCGACGTCGCCAGCCGATGAACGATCGACACCTCCAGCCCCAGCTCGCCCAGACGCCGCGCCATTTCGAAAGTCGAGGTCTCCGCCCCGCCCCGCGCCACCGCGATGTGCTCCTGGACAATCGCGACTCTCATGACCCGCCGCTCCGGCGCGCGATGCGGTCGAGAATTTGCCGGCTCTTGTGGACGATCCGGCGCGCGTAGTAGCGCACCCGCGGCGAATTGAGTTCCAGCCCCAGATACGCAGTGAGAAAACGCAGCCGGTCGGTCCGCGTCGCCCCGATCTGCTGCGCCGAGCAGTCGAGCTGCGACAGGTCCTTGATGATCCAGCGCAGCCGGCGCCAACGGGGCCGGTGCAGGCGGGCCAGGTCGATCAGCGTGAATCGCGGCGGGCGCTGCCCCGCCGGGTCGAGGTCCGCAAAGATGTGACACAGGTACAGGTCGCGATGACACAGACCGGTCTGGTGGAACGCGGAAACGAAGCCACCTAGCGCCCGTGTCAACTTGTGCCGCGGCCGGCCGCAGGCCAGCGGGGCGCGACCATCGCGAATGCCCGGCCAAACGCGGTCGAACGCGTCGCCGGATGCACGCTCGAACAGCACCGCGCTGCACACTTCGTACGCGCCGCGCATCCGTTCCGCAAAGCCGATCGCCCGCACGGCGGGGATGCAGCGCCGCGCCAGCTCCTGCGACAGACGGTATTCCCACCACGCCCGGCTATGCCGAACGGTTTGCCGCCGCACGCGGTCGACTTGCTGCGCCAGCGTCGTGTGCAGATAGCGCTTCACGTAGAGGACGCCGTCGCCCGTGCCGTCGAGCTGCCAGCGCCAGCGTTCCCGGCCGCCCAGCCCGGGCTTGCTCAGAATCTCCCAGCGCCCCGCACAGTGCCCGCCCGGCGGCCCTTGCAACAAAACGACGGGATCCCCCAGCCCGGCGCTTTCCAGTCGCGCGCGCCACTCCGCGTCGCTGATCTCGCCCCGCGTCACGTCGCCGACTCCGCCATCCCGCCCGCGGAGGCCGCCGACCGCCGGCGCTCCTCGTCGGCCAGTTGCCAGTTCCATTCGGCAAACAGCCGGGTCATGCGGATGCGGCGCTCCTCATGCCGGCGCCACTCCTGCGCGAGCTGCTCGATCTGCCGCATGTGCGTCTTAAGCGCCGGCGACAGGCGGGCGCATTCGCAGTAATGACGCACGAATCGCACGCGCTCGGCCCGTGTCGTGAACGGCAAGGCCGACACGGCGACCTGCGCCAACTCGCGCCACCACCAGTTCACGCCGGCCCCGAGCCGCTCCCAGGCGTGCAGCGGATGGGCATCGACGAAGAAGAACTCCGGCCGGCTATCGGGACCGTCGCGTACCAGCAGATTCCGCCAGAACAGGTTCCCGTGCGAGAGACCGGCGGCGTGCAGCGCCGCAAGCTGCGTGGCCAGCGCGCGAATGAGCAGGTGGCGCTGGACCGGCGTCAGTCGCAAACGGCCGTCGGCGGTCTGCAACGCGAATGCCGTAAGATTCTGTGCGCCGGGCACCTCCTCAGTAATCAGGAAGCACGCGCTCAGAAAATGCGCGGCCCGCCGTTCGCCGTACGCGACCGCCCGGACGGCCGGAATCCCCAGCTCGCGCATCGTGTTGAGCGCGGCGTACTCCGCCTGGCCGCGGTGCATCCCGAAGAACGTGCCGCGAAAGGTGCCCCGCAGGCGGCTGTTCCAGCGTGAAAAGTAATAGCGCTTGACGTAAAAACCTGGCGTCTCCGCGGCGCCGGGGACGAAAAGCGTATCGGTGCTCCGGCTCCAGGCCACGATGCGGCCATCGGTCCGCGTGAGCACGCGGCCGACGGTGTCCAGGCCGCAGGTCTGCAGCCGTTCGCGGTACGCCGGGTCAGTCCGCATGTGCTCGGTATGGAACATTCGGATGCGCTCACGCCACCGTGTGGGCCGATTCTGCCCGCGGGACTCTCGCACGGACGCCGTGCCGCCGCAAGACCTCCCACACCGCCTCCATGACCCTGTCAATCGTCAGCCCGGTCATGCAGCGCAGGTCGAGTGGGCACGTCTTCAGTTGGCACGGCCCGCATTCGACGGGCATCTGCAGCTTGATCTCGCCATCATACTCCGTGTCGGTCCAGGCCTGGTGGGTCGGGCCGAAGATCGTGACGGTGGGGATGTTGAACGCGTTGCCGTAATGCCGCGGGCCCGTGTCGTTGCAAACCAGCAGCGCCGCCCCGCGCGCCAGCACCTTCAGCGAGCCCAGCGTCGTGCTCGGGTCGTGGCAACAGACCGCCTTGGTCCGCGCCAACCCGGCGATGTGCTGCATGAGCGGCCCCTCCGTCCGCGCGTTGCCCACCAGCACCGCGCGAAAACCCAACTCGTCGTGCAGCCGATCGCACATCGCGGCAAAGCGCTCCGGCAGCCAGCATTTGGCCGCCCCGAATGCCGCTCCGGGATTGACCAGCGCGTAGGGCTGCCCGTCGTCCAGACCGTAGTGCCGCATCAAGTCGCGCCCCGCCTGCTCCTGCTCCGCCGTAACACCGAGCCGGAGCTTGCGGTCGGCGACCGTGCACCCGACGTGCTCCGCGATGCGAATGTAGTACGGCAGCACCGGCGCCGGCACGAATTCGCCGTCGCGCTTGAGCGGCCGCAACCGGTCGGTGAGCATCCAACCGCGAGCCTCACGCGCGTAGCCGACGCGCCGCTGAACGCCGGCGCGCCAGGTCACCAGGGCCGAGCGGAAGGAGTTGGTCAGCACGAGCGCCAGATCGAAGCGCGCGGCGCGGAGGCGGCAGATCAGCCCGAGTGTCCGCCATTCGCGGCCCAAGCCGTGCCCGTCCGGCCAGTAGACGATCTCGTCGTGCCAGCCGCCGCCCTCGACGATCTCGCCGACGTACCGCCGCGCCAGGTATGTGATCCGCGCGGCGTGAAAGTGCGCGCGCAGCGCCGCCAGCACCGGCGTCGCCAACACGACGTCGCCGACCCAGTTCGGAATGACGACCAGCAATCGCCGGACCGCGCTGTCACTGCCGTTTTCTGCCACGGCGGTACAGCATACACGACGCGTGATAAGGTGATAACGTGGCAAGGTGATAAGGGCGCGACCAAGCCGCGCCCGCGACCTTTATCACGTTATCACTTTATCACCTTCTCACCCGCCCCCGGCGCGGCGAGCGACCACAGGTACTCCACGTTCCCCCCGTGCCCGCGGATGGGGCTTTCGATCTCGCCCGCCACCTGCCAGCCGAGTTGCTCGACATCCCACCGGCAGTCCGCCAGCACTTCCGCGAGGCGCTCCGGCGCGACGACGCCCCCCCGCAGCCATTCCTGCGGCGCCTCGTACTGCGGCTTGACGAGCGTAATGACCCGCCCCGCGCCCTCCTTCAGACAACGCCGGGCTGCCGGCAGGACCAACCGCTGCTGCGTCCAGCCCACGTCGATCGTGACCAGGTCGCACGGCTCGGGGCTGACGTAGCCCAGCGCGTTCGTCCGCTCGCACACCACGACGCGCGCGTCCTTCCGCAGCCGGTAATCGAGCACGCCGTAACCGGGCTCGACCGCGTACACCCGCGCGGCCCCATGCTGCAAAAGACAATCGACGAACCCGCCCACGTGGCTGCCGAAATCGGTGCACGTCCAGCCGGTCACGTCCAGACCGAACGCCTGCAAGGCGGCGGCCAGCTTCACGCCGGCCCGCGACACGTATGGATGCGTCTCCTCCGGCATGATCAGGGGCTACCGGGCTTTCGCGGCGGGACCGGAATCCACACGCCGTTCGCCGAACGCTCGAACTCCGTCACCGGCGACTTGGCGAGCCACTCCACCGGCTGTCCGTCGAGCACCAGCGCTACGCTCCGCCGCCGGTCCAGCGGCAGCTTGTCGCGGTCGATGCGCAGACGCTGCACGTTGCGCGTCTCGAGCACCAGTCGCTGACGTTCCATCGTCAGGACCTGCGCATCCGCTGTCGCGTCCGTGCGCTGCTTCTGGACGATCGTCAGGTACTCCGGCAGCTCCGGCTCGGCGGGTGCGCTGGCCGTCGCAGGCTGGCTCGCGGGTTGCGAGCTCGGCGGCGCGATAGCCGGCTGCGTCGCAACCGGCGGCGCCGGCCGCGATTCCGGCGCGGGCGCGCCGGTCGGTCCAGTACCGAAGCTCGGTCCGCGCTCGCCTCCCGAGCGAGCGCCGCCCTCACACGCCGTCAAGGCCAGCGCCGCGGCGCTCGCCGCAACCCACCACGCCGAACGTCGCCACGGTCGCAAACGCGTCATCGGCCGCCTCCGCAACTGGACGCAGGGTCCTGCACCGCATTGTACGCCAGCGCCGCCGCGCGGCGGCAGCCCGACCTTTACGACGGGCGGGGGGCTGCGTACAGTCTCGACAACATCAGGCTGCCCGCGCGGGCCCGAAGGACGTATGACGACACCGGCACGACCACCACTCCAGCTCCCGAACTGGCTCGTCCACAACCGCAATTTCGTGCTGTTGTGGCTGGCGTACGGGATCGCGGCCTTCGGCGACCACCTCAGCGAGCAGGCCCTGCTCAAGGAGCGCAACGCATTCGGCCGCGGCGACCTCGTCCGCGTACAAGCCCTCATCACGTTCGGCTTCTTCCTGCCGTTTGTCGTGCTCGGTCCGGTCGCCGGCTGGTGGTCGGACCGCGCCAGCCGCAAGCGCACCATGGTCGCCGCCGACTTGACCCGCGTGTTGCTCGTGTTCAACCTGGCGTTCATCGTCGCGCTGCTGGCCAGTTGGCTGCCGGCCGACTACGGCGATTACTCCATCGTGTTTCCCCTGAGCGTCGTGGGGGTGCTGGCGGCATTCTTTTCGCCCGCGCGCCAGGCGATCCTGCCGACGCTCATCCGCGACGACCAGCTCGTGCGCGCCAACGCGATGATCAGCGCCCTCGGCACCATCGGCGCGATCCTCAGCGCGGTCGTCGGCGGTATCCTCGTGCAGCACCTGGGCAAACAGTGGAACTACCATCTCAACGCACTCACGTACCTGCTCAGCGCCGTCTGCGTCGGCAGCCTCGCCATGTCGCGCACGCGGGCCGTGCCCCATCCGCCGCTCGAAGGTATCTGGGCGCCGGTGCGTAGCGGCTTTCACTACGTCAACACCCACGTCCGCGTGCTGCAACTGCTGCTGCTCGCCACCGTCTACTGGGCCGCCGCCGGCGTCGTCATCTCCGTTATCCCCGCTATCGCCCAGATCTACTTCGGCGAGAACTACACGGCGTCCGGGTCCTACCGCGGTGCGCTGGGCATCGGGCTCGCCTGCGGCGCCACGGTGATGACGATCCTGGGCGCGACGATCCCGATTCCGCTGGCGCTGCTCATCGGCCTGCTCGCGGCGGCGCTGTGGATTCTCGCGCTCGCGGGCGCGATCGCGCTCCGCATCGGTCCGATCCTCACGGGCGCGTGCCTTTTCGGCATGGGCGGCGCCGGCGCCGCCATCCTCGTCACGATCATGGCCTCGCTGCAGCGCTTCGTCCCGGACTCGCGGCGCGGCCGCATCTTCGGCGTTTCCGACATGTGGACCATGGCCGCGATCGTCGCGACCACCGGGCTGCTGGGCCTGCCGCACATCGAGCACCTCGACAGCTACATTTCGTGGCTGCTGGCGGCGACCGGCCTCGGGCTCGCTGTAACAGCGGTCCTCGCGTGGCGCGTCTACCGCCGCGGGAGCCCAATGCCCGCGCTCGTCTGGTTTTTCTGGCAGCTCGTGCGATTCTACGCCGCCTTCTGGTGCCGCGCGCGACGCGCCGGCACGTGCACCGTGCCGCAAACCGGCCCGGTCATCGTAGCGGCCAACCACGCGTCCGGCGTGGACCCGCTCGTGATCCTGGGCACCTGCACGCATCGCCTCGTGAACTTCATCGTCGAGCGGCGGTACTATCGCAGCCCCGTGGCCGGGTGGTTCATCCGGCTCGGCGGCTCGATCCCGGTCGCGAGAGAGAATCCCGGCAAGTCGTCGATCGCCGATGCCCTCGCGCGGCTCAGCGCCGGCGACTGCCTCGGCATCTTCCCGGAGGGCGGCTACGTCGCACCCGCGGCGGGTGCGCCCGAAGCGAAGGCCGGCGTCGGCTGGCTCGCTCTCCACAGCGGAGCGACGGTGATTCCCTGCCACATCTCCGGCACGCGCTTCGTGGACAATCCGCTGTCAACGCTTTTCCGCCGGCACCACGCCCGCGTGCGCTACGGGCCGCCGGTGGACCTGTCCGCTCTCCGCGGGCTGGAGCGCGACAAAGACGCACCGCAGCGCGCCACCGAGCAAATCATGGGCGCGATCCGTGCTTTGGCCCCAGCGGACGGCACGCCGTGAGATCCAAGCCGTCTGAGCCGCGCCTGCCCGACACGCCAATGCCAGTCGCGTTGCGGCACCCGTGGCATGTGCTCGTCCTGGGCGCGGTCGTGCCCCTGACGATCGCGGTTCTGTTGTATCGGTGGGACGTGCCGCTGGGCTGTCCCGGGCGGTTTGTCTACCCGTATTCGCCTCTCGTCGATCGTCGCATCGGCCCTGCGTGTCTCGCGGTGCTCATCGGCCTGCTCCTGGGCGGCGGCACGTGGCTCGTGGCGGCTAGCTCGGTCGCCGGGCGGCGTGGCGGATTCGCCGCGGTCGTCCTGGGCGTCGTGGCTCTGGCCGCCTGGTCGTACTTCGCCCCGCCAGACCATTACAATCAGTACGTCTTCAACGCGCATTCGCCCTCGCAGGACGGCGCGTTCGTCGAGGAGGCTGGGCGGGTGCAGAGCGTTCGGGCATACCTGGCCGACTTCCCGGCACGGGCCCGTACGCCGCCGGAGCAGATGCGCGGGACGCGAGTGGTCAGCAACCCGCCTGGCGCGACGCTGCTGGCGATCGCGCTCGATGGCTTGTTGCAGCGCTGGCCCGGACTCGAGGAGTTCCTCACGCGCCCGTTGCGCGCGGCGATGTCTCCCGACGCCGCGTTCGATCAAGTGCGCTCTACTACGGCGCGCGGGCTGGTATTCTTCGGCGTGCTCACTGCGCTGTGGGCGCTGGCCGCCGCCCCGCTCTACCTGGCCGCCCGCCTGCTCTTGCCGCCCGCAACCGCCGTCGCCTTCGTGCTGTGCAGCGTCTTCACGCCGGCCACGCTGCTGCTGACGCCCGGCAAAGACCCCGCGCAACTGCTCTCCGTCGGCATGCCGCTGCTCTTCTGGCTGCTGGCTTGGCGGCGCGGCTACGCCTGGGCCGCGGTCCTCGCAGGCACCACCTTCGTGCTGGCCTGCCTGGTCAGCCTGGTGCACGTCTGGATCGGCGGGATCACGCTGGTCAGCACGCTGCTCGCCACGTTCGGTTCATGGACTGAGCTCCGGCGCGTCATTCTCCGCGCCGTCGTGCCGGCCAGCGTGTCAGTCGTCGTGACGGGTGTGGCCCTATACCTGCTGTGCGGCTTGGACCTGATCGCCACGTTCCGCGCCGTGGCCCATTCGCAGGCCGAGGTCACTCGGGGCCCCAACGCCATGCCGCTGGTCTGGCAGCTTCTCGGCCTGCCGCTGTTTCTGCTGTTCGCGGGCCCCGCCTTGTGGACCGCGGTGGGCTGGGCGTTCGCCCGGCGACCGGCGCCGTCCGACCCACTGGACGCGGGCGCGCGCTTCGGCCGCAGCCTGGTGCTGCTCACGACCATCGTTCTGCTCGCAACGGTCGCGTTCACGAACAGCGAGACCCCACGGTTGTGGATCCCATTCGCCCCGCTGCTCCTGTTGGGCCTGTCTCTCCAGATCGCGCCCCTGCGCGGCACAACGCGGGGCGGAGTCTTCTTGCTGGCGGTGCTGGTTTGCGTGCAAATCGCCTGCGCGGCGGCCCAGTGGTCGCTCATGGACATGCGCGAGACGGAGACCCGGCTGCTGGACGGACGGTTCTACCACTGACGGCGCGGGGACTTTATAATCTCCGCTCTGACCAGCGTCCGCGTACAGAACGCATCACGCGGGGCTCGAAAGGGTAAACGTGACCGACACCACGCCCGGCTTACTGGACCGCTACCAATTCCAATTGCGGCGGCTGCACTCGCTCAGCGGCATCGTGCCGATCGGCTTCTTCCTGCTCTTCCACCTCCTGACGAACTCAACCGCCTTCCTCGGGGCGGAACGCTACGACACCCACGTCCAGCAGATCCACGATCTGCCCTGGCTGCCGGTGATCGAGTTCCTGTTCATCTTCCTGCCGCTCGCGTTCCACGGCATCCTCGGCATCGCGATCGCCTGGCAGGGCAAGCTCAACGTCCGTCAGTACCCGTACATGGACAACTGGCGGTACACGCTCCAGCGGATCACGGCGTGGATCACCCTCGTCTTTGTCGCGATCCACCTCCTGCATTTCCGCTTCGCCTACTGGTTCGGCGTGCCGGAATACGCCTCCGCCCACCCGTATTTCTTCGCGTTTACCCAGAAGGGCTTCCTCCACCTGTGGCTGCCCGCGTGGCTGTGGATTTGTATGTACGTCATCGGCGTCTCCGCCGCGGCGTTTCACTTCTGCAACGGCATCGTGACGTTCTGCATCACCTGGGGCATCACCGTCGGCGTCGAGTCACGGAAGAAGCTCTCGCTCGTCGCGGGCGTCCTGTGCATCGTCCTCATGCTTTGGGGCTTCGTCTCGCTCTACGCGCTGACGACCATGACGCGCCCAGCGCACGGGGCCGCCGAAGCCGCCCGCGGAAGCGAGCAGCGGATCAGCACGCCGTACATGGCGCGGCACGAAACCCCGTCCGCGGCCCGTGAGTGAACTGGTATCGAGTCAACGGGGCCGAAAGAAACCAGCTATGGCCAAGCAACGTGTTGTCGTAGTCGGCGGCGGGCTCGGCGGCCTGTGGGCGACGCTTCGCCTGGCCGAGGCCGGCCACTCCGTCGACCTGTTCTCGATGTTCCAGGTGAAGCGCTCGCATTCGTGCTGCGCCCAGGGCGGCATCAACGCCGTCCTCGACATCAAGGGCCAGCACGACTCCATCGAGCAGCACATCACCGACACGATCAAGGGCGGCGACTACCTCGGCGACCAGCCCCCGATCAAGACCATGTGCCAGGACGCCCCCGGCCTCGTCCACACCTACGACCGCATGGGCGTCACCTTCAGCCGCACGCCCGAAGGCATCATGGACCAGCGCCTCTTCGGCGGCGTGAAGAACAGGCGGACGTGCTTCGCCGGCGCGACCACCGGCGCCCAGCTCCTCTACGGCATCGACGAGCAGGTCCGCGCCCACGAGGGCGGCGGCCGCGTGCGAAAACTGGAGTTCTGGGAGTTCCTCTCCCTCGTGCTCGACGACCAGGGTGTCTGTCGTGGCGTCGCGGCGCTCAACGTCCGCAACATGAAGGTCGAAACCTTCCGTGCCGACGTCGTGCTCCTCGCCACCGGCGGCGCCGGCCTCATCTGGGGCCGCTCGACGATGTCCACCAACTGCACCGGGGCGGCGGCCGCCCGGGCCTACCAGCAGGGCGCCAAGTTCGCCAACGGCGAGTTTGCCCAGTTCCACCCCACCGCCATGAAGGGCCACGACAAGCTGCGGCTGATGTCCGAAGCCTGCCGCGGCGAGGGCGGACGCATCTGGGTGCCCCGCAAAGCCGGCGACACGCGTCTCGGCCGCGACATCCCCGAGAACGAGCGCTTCTACTTCCTCGAAGAGTGGTATCCCGCGTACGGCAACACCTCGCCGCGCGACGTCGCCTCCCGCGCGATCGTCCGCGTCACCCGCCACATGGGCCTTGGCGTCCGCGGCCAGGACATCGTCTATCTCGACCTGACGCACAAGTCGCGCGAGTTCCTGGAGGCACGCCTCGGCGGTATCCTCGACATGTACCAGACCTTCGCCGGCGTCGATCCCTACACCAACCCCATGGAGGTCTTCCCCTCCATGCACTACACCATGGGCGGGCTCTGGGTCGGCTTCGACAAGGACGGCCAGACCGGCGGTATGGCCCGCATCAGCCCCAAGAACCACGCCACGTCCGTCCCCGGCCTCTACGCCTGCGGCGAATGCGACTTCGCGTACCACGGGGCCAATCGTCTCGGCGCCAACTCGCTCCTCAGCGCCTCGTTCAGCGGACGCGTCGCGGGCGACGCGGCTGCGGCGTATCTCAAGAACCTCAAGTCGGGCTGCGACAAGGTCCCCGATAGCGTGTACGACGCCGAACGCCAGCGGCAGGCCGAGATCAACCAGGCGCTGCTCGCCCGCACCGGCGGCGAGAACGCATCCACGCTGCACCACCAGCTCGGCGAGCTGATGCAGCAGTACGTCTTCGTGGAGCGCGACAACGCGGGGCTGGACAAAGCCCTCGCCGGCATCGCCGAGCTAAAGGAGCGGGGCCGGAAGATCTCGCTGGACGACAAGGGAAACTGGTCGAACCAGTCCCTGCCCTGGGCCCGCCAGGTCCAGGACATGATCGTGCTCGGCGAGGTGATGACCAAGTGCGCCCGGCTGCGCGACGAATGCCGCGGCTCGCACTACAAGGCGGAGTTCGAGCTGAAGCAGCCCGAGGGCAAGTTCGCCGGCGACCCCGAGTACGAGGCGTATACCGAGAAGTGGAAGGCGAACAACGAGCGCTGGCTCAAGCACTCGATCGCGACCCACACCCCCGCCGGCCCGCAGGTCGAATACTGGCCTGTCGACTCGTCCGTGATGCCCCCGACGAAGCCGCGGGATTACCGGTAAGTCCAAAGGAAGCGCAACGATGGACAAAGTCATCCATTTCAAGATCAAGCGTCAGGACGGCCCGAACTCCCAGCCCTACTGGGAAGAGTTCAAGATGCCCTACGCGCCGCAACACAACGTGATCTCGGCGCTGCTGTACCTGCGCGAGCACCCCGTCAACACCCGCGGCCAGCGCGTCGCCCCCGTCGCCTGGGAGAGCAACTGCATGGAGGAGGTCTGCGGCGCGTGCTCGATGTTGGTCAACGGCGTCCCGCGCCAGGCCTGCGCCGCCCTCGTCGACGACCTCGAGCAGCCCATCGTCCTCGAACCGCTCACCAAATTCCCCATCATCCGCGATCTGGCGGTCGATCGGCAGAAGATGTTCGACGCGCTCATCCGCGTCAAAGCCTGGGTCCCCCTCGACGGCTCGCAGGACGTCCACGAGCCCGCCCCGCGCATCTCCCCGGCCGACCAAGCCCTCCGCTACGTCTACTCGCGCTGCATGACCTGCGGCTGCTGCATGGAAGCCTGCCCCCAGTACCACGACCACTCCGACTTCATCGGCCCCGCGCTATTCGGCCAGGTCGCGTTGCACAACTCCCACCCCACAGGCGGCTTCTTCAAGGCCGACCGCCTGCACGCCCTCATGGACCCCGGCGGCATCGCCGGCTGCGGCAACGCCCAGAATTGCTTCAAGGTCTGCCCCAAGGACATCCCGCTCACGCACGCCATCGGCGAGCTGGGGCGCCAGACGACGGTCCAGTGGCTGCGCGACCTGCTAATGAAGTAGCTCGCGCTGCCCGTCTTGCGCCCGTGGAGCGCGCAGAGTCCCTACTCGACCCCCGCGCTCGGCCAACACTCATCGCGCTACGGGCCGCCTACAGGCGGATGCCCGCGTGCTCGACGAATTCGTGCCAAGCCTTGGTTCCGCCTTCCAGGGCCGCGACGTTCTCGTAACCCTGCTTCTGATACTGCTCTGCCCGACCGGCAGCCGATGCTTCGGCTGGTCAGCCGCAATAGAAGATGATCTCCTGCGATTTCGGCAGCTTCGGCACCTGCGTGAGGAACTGGGCGTAGCTGAGCGAGCCTGTGATGCCCGCGTCCCGCCACTTCTGCTCGTCCTCGTACGCACAGACGAGCAGAGCCTGCCCGGCCTCGAAACGCCGGTGGGCATCCGGCACGCTGACCCTTCTGACCATGATGTGTCTCCCATACTGCGCGACGAATCTCGTCGCGGGCCCTGTTCACCCGCATTCTAGGCACTTCGCGGACAGCCCGCCATTTCTGGCCCCCATAGAGCGCTCACGACAACGGCCGTCCAGCACCTTTCCGGGCCGCCGCGACCCGCGTACACTATGCGTAGTCGTTATACGTTAGGGGCGCAGAATGATGATCTTCGGCGAGGAGGACGCGCAACCCATGGGGCCACAACCACAACCGCAACAGGTCCGCCTGGACACCACCGGCATGGACACGGTCTACGCGAACTTCTTCGCCCTCGCCGGCTCGCAGGATGAGTTGGTCCTCTACGTGGGCGCCAACTCGCCGCTGCCCAACGTCCCCCAGCCGTCGCTCAAGGTCTCCCACCGCGTGATGATGCTGCCCGCCAACGCCAAACGCCTGATGCTGGCGCTGCAGCAGGCCATCCATGCCCATGAGGAACGTTTCGGACCCATCGAGCTGCCCCCGCAGCGGCGGCCCGATGCCCCCAACTCGCAATGATGCTCCTGCGCACCCTGTTCTCGCGTGAGCTGCTCATGCTGGGGCTGCGGGACCTCCGTGCCCACAAGCTCCGCTCGCTGCTGACCGCCCTGGGGGTCATCTTCGGCGTGGCGGCGGTGATCTGCATGTTGAGCATCGGCGAAGGGGCCTCGGCCGAGACGCTCGCTCAGATCCGCCTCCTCGGCAGCCAGAACATCATCCTGCGGAGCGTCGAGCCGCCCAAGCCGCAACAGGTCGGCAAGCAAGAGCAGACCATCAAGAAGTACGGGCTCACCCGGATCGATGCCGAGCGTCTGGCCGTGCTGCCGGGCGTCACGGACATCGTCCGCATGCGCGACGTCGCGGACACGGTCGTGCACGGTGCCCGGCGGTTCCACGGCGTCGTGCTGGGCACGACGCACAACTTCTTCGCCGTCGTGCACGTGCAGGTCGCGCGCGGCCGGCCGCTGGCGGAACTGGACGAAGTGCGGCAGGACAAGGTCTGCGTGATCGGCGCGGCCGTGGCGCGCGAGCTGTTCCCCAATGACGAGCCCCTCGGACAGACCCTCAGCGTCCAAAGCCCGTCCAGCGGCCCGGTGCCATATACCGTCGTCGGCGTGCTGAATTCCGTATTGGTTGCCGGCAACCCGGCACAGGGGCAAGCCGCCCGCGACATCAACCGCGACATCTACATCCCGCTCTCCACGGCCGACCTGCGCTACGGCAACATCAAGGTGTCCCGCTCCGGCATCTCGCGCGACGTCAAACAGGTGCAGCTCAGCGACGTATACCTGCACATCGTGGCGGAGGAGCAGGTCCTCCCCGTGTCGCAGATGGTCGAGCGCGCCATGCAGCACGAGCGCCAGGACCAGGACTTCACGATCACCGTCCCGCTGTCGCTGCTGCAAGAGGCCGAACGGGTCAAGCGCGACCGCCAGATTGTCCTCGGCAGCATCGCCGGCATCTCCCTGCTGGTCGGCGGCATCGGCATCATGAACATCATGCTCGCCTCAGTTACCGAGCGGACGCGCGAGATCGGCATCCGCCGCGCCCTCGGGGCCAAGCGCTATCACATCACCGCGCAGTTCCTCGTGCAGACCCTGATGCTCAGCGTCCTCGGCGGACTGATCGGCATCGCGTTGGGAATAGGCATGGCGTGGCTGCTGACCACGCTCGTGCACTGGCCGACCATCATCCCGCTCTGGGGCGTACTCCTGAGCTTCGGCGTCTCCGCCCTGGTCGGCGTCGTCTTCGGCCTGTACCCCGCCCGCGCGGCGGCTCGCCTCGACCCGATCGACGCCCTGAACTCGACGGCGCGCACGGCGTGAACCGCGTCCTGCACATCCTGCGCGACCCCGCCCTCGACGGGCCGACGAACATGGCCCGCGACGAGCATCTGCTGCACTCCGCGCCGCTGCGGCCCGCCGTTCTGCGACTCTACGCCTGGACGCCGCCCACCATCAGCCTCGGCTATTTCCAGCGCTACGCGGACGTCGCCGGCCTGCCCGCGGACCTCCGCGACCTGCCGGTCGTCCGGCGCATAACCGGCGGCGGCGCGATTTTGCACGACCGCGAAGTCACGTACTCTCTGGTGCTCGACAACAGCGTGCCCGTCGCCACGCAGACCCCGCTTGCGTTGTACCAGCTTGTCCACGAGTGCTGGCGGCTCGCGGCGCCGCGCGCCGCGCCGTCGATCGAATCCGCTCCCCACTACCTCCCGCTGCCGACGCCGCGCACCGGCCCGTTTTTCTGCTTTCAGAATCCGGGGCGGACCGACCTGACCGTGGGCGGCCAGAAGCTGCTCGGCAGCGCCCAGCGCCGCACGCCCGGTTCCGTCCTACAGCACGGCTCGCTGCTCCTGGGACACCGGTTTGCCTCGCACCCCGGCGCGGACCTTGGCGACCCCGCGCCCGAATTGGTCGCCGCGTGGGTGGACGCGTTCATCGTCCGGCTCGCGGCCACCCTGGCCCTGGAGGGTCAACCGACCGCCTGGACCGCGGATCAGCTCGCGGACGTCGCCGCACGCCGCGCGCGCTATGCCGGCGCGGAATGGACGCGCCGGCGGTAGCGTCAGGCCTCTGTGCCTGACGAACGCCGAGCGTGGTCGCGCTTTTCCGTGTCGAAACCTCGAATGCGTGCGCGGCCCCGCATATCATGCCCGCCTATGGTCGCGGAACTGTACACCGGCGCGCGGCCGGGCCGGCGAACGCTGATGCTGACGCTCAGCGCCGCGCTGCTCGTGGCCGCGTTGGGCCTGGCTTGGTTTCAGGTGCGTAGTGCGCGGGCGCTCGGGCCCGAGTTGGCCGTGCCGAACACGCCGCTCCACATCCGGTTGCCCGTCGGCTGGCGCCCGGCGCGCGAGAACCCGCAGGTCTTCCTATCGCCGACGAAGGAGGGAGAACGGCGCAAGCTGTTCGAGTTCGAGCGGCGGATTGAGATCAAGTACCTCCGCCTGCCCGCGTTTCAGCCGCTCGACCGGCTGCTACGCATGCAGGGTTGGGAGAACGTGCGCGGCGTTTCGCCGGCGCGGATTGGGCCGTATAACGCCGTCCAGGTGCAGCGGATCGAACCGCGGGCGATCGGCCGCAATCGCGTCGTGCGCCTCGAGCGCCTGGTGCGGATCACTTGCCTGCCGCGCGGGCAGGTCATTCAGGTGATCTACGAAACGCTCCTGGAGCTGCGGCCGGCGGACGAGGAAATCCTGGACGACGTGTGCCGCACCCTCCGCGTCGACGACGCGACCCTCGATCGACAGCCCGCGGCCTATCTGAGCAACGCCGGGCTCCAATTCGCGCTGGATGAGGCCTGGACGGTCGTCGGCGCGCCCTTCGCGGAAGTGCCTGGCGTGTACATCGCCGGGTCCGTAGACAACGTGCCCGCCTGGTCGCTCGGAATCTTCCGGACTTGGCTGGCCACCGGCCGCACGCCCGCCGACCTGCTGGCCGACGTGGCGGCGGAAGAATGGCTGCTGTGGGATGCCGACGTCCAGGTGCAGGAGAGCCGGCGCCCGGACGGCGCCACGGTCACGAGCCTTCGGCATCCGCGTTTCGGCGTGGCGGACGAGACGCCGATATCCGCCTGGGTGGTGAGCCAGCCCGCCACCGCCGTCATCATGTTCGTTTACGCGGGCCCGCGGAACGCGGCGCTGGCGGACGAGGTTGCCGAGCGCATCGCCGGGGCCGTGCAGATTCTACCGCTCGAGACGCTCCCCGATCTGAGTGCCGCGGAACAGGCCGGCCAGAGACTGGCCGAGGCGCTCACGCAGCGCGGCGCGCTGCCGCGCTGGGGGCGCAAGAGTGCTGAAACAGACTTCCACGAGCTCCTGTCCGGCCGAGAGACGGTCGCGATGATGCGCGAGGCGCGCGGCGGCAATCCCGAAAACGGGTACGAGGGGCTGGAAGTCCACCGGCGCGCGCAGCACGAGGATGCGATCCGCTGGCGAATCGACGGCCACGCGCAGACCTACGAGTGGCAATGGGAGTTCGAGTACGAGACGCTGCCCGTGCGCATCACGGAGCAGCGCCGAACGGCAGAGGGGGACGTGGTGCGGACCGTCGCGATCAGGGGACGACAGCCGGCAACCTGGACCTATCACCCCGGGAGCAGCTTCGTTCCGCCGCCCGCCGAGTCGATCCTGGCCGGGTGGGTGGCGCGCGGCGAGGCGGACGCTGCGCTCATCGCGGCTTCGTCGCTGTTTGGCCCGGGGGTGCACACCGAGTTGCTGCGGCGCCTGCCGCCGGACGGCAGCTACCCACGCGTGCTCGTCCAGCAGGACTACCGGCCGACGGGCTCGATCCAGGCGTACGACGATGACCGCGGCGAGGAGGAGTACGAGCTGGGCCCCGCCGCCGAGTATCGGCGCGCGACGAAGTAACGGCTGGCAGCGTCGGCAACCGGCAGAGCAGGCATGAGCGACACGCTCTCGACAGCATGGCAGTATCTCTGTGACCCGCTACGGCAGACGCCGTGGCACGCCTGGCGCGGCTTCTGGTTCGGGCAGATCCTCGACGACCGCTTCGTGGTCGTCTGGTTCCTGCCGCTGGTGGCGATTCTGCTCCTGCTGCCGCGGCAACGGCTCCGCGTGGGCATCGTCGCGACGGGGCTGGTGTTTCTCGCGTTCGTCTTCGGGGCGCTCTATGCCGCCTTCTGGCTCCTGATCTGCGTCGCGCTGTACCGGCTGGGTGAATGGTATGCCGGCGCGCACGCACGCGACGGCACGACGGGCGGGCGGGCGGCGCGCGTCGCGCTCGCGGCCGTCCTGTTGACCTACATCGGCACGCAACTCCTACAGCATGTGCCGCTGCCCGAGCACTGGAACGAATGGCTGGCGACCTACGTGCCGTGGGTCTTTCCGCTGGGCGCCCGCCGGCTGGCGTGGGACCCGAGCTTCTCGGCGTTTCGCACGCGCGCCACGAACGGCACCGTACCGCTCTTCGGCGCCCTGTTCTACAACGCGCACAACATCGGTACGGCGTACCTGTTGGTACGCATGTGGCACTACTTCTCGGAGCTCCGCCGGGACACGATCCCGTCCGCACGCCGCACGCTGCTCAACTTCCTCGCGTATGTGTGCTACGCGCCGGCGCTGATCCAGGGGCCGCTCGAGCGCTTCGCGACGTTCCAGGATGAGCTGGATACGAGCGGCGCGCGGCGGGGCTGGTCGAACGTCCCGCCCGCGGCGGCCCGGATCGCGTGGGGCGTGACGAAAAGTGTCATCGCCACGCTCTACTTCCTGCCGATCCTCTGGTTCCAGCTCGGCATCGGTCATTCGAACGTCTATTACCGGCATCCCGAGCAGATCGCGAGCACGTGGCTGCTCTACGGCGGCGTGTTCCTGCACATCTTCTGGCTCTACCTGGAGTTCAGCGGGTACTGCGACGTCAGCGCCGGCATCGCCCGCCTGCTCGGATACCGGCAGATCGAGAACTTCAGAATGCCGTGGTTGGCGACGAGCCTGCGCGACTTCTGGCACCGCTGGCACATCAGCCTCTCGTTCATCCTGCGCGACTACGTGTACATCCCGTTGGGCGGCAGCCGGCGGGGGGGCATGGTCCGGAACATGTGCATCACGTTCGCGCTCTGCGGCGCGTGGCACCCGATGATGTTCAAAGGGGCCGCGTGGGGGTTGGTGATGGGGCTGTTCGTCGCGATCAACCACTACTGGGCGGACTGGATGAAGCGGCTCGACGCGCGGCCGAGCGGCCGGCTGCCCGCGATCCGCCGCGCCTGCCTCCGGCTGCAGCCGTTGCCGCGGATTTGCGCGTGGCTGCTGACCCAGCACGCGTTCCTGTTCACGGTCCTGATTTTCGCCGGCGGGCTCGCCGCGATCCGCGTGCCGTGGGAGCTTCTGCGGCGGCTGTGGGCGGGGCTGCACTGAGGCAAGGGCGAGTGGTAGTGCGAAGTTCAACTTCGCACTACGGCTTGCACGCGGCGCGTCGAGGACGCACTCTACGCGTATGCCGACCCAATCCGCTCAACCGGACCCCCCCGCGCTGCCCGCCGTGTCTCCGGCGGGCTCCGGCGACGCTGAGACGCCCCTGCTCTTCGAGGTCTCCTGGGAAGCGTGTGCCCAGGCGGGCGGCATCTACACCGTGCTGCGCAGCAAGGCCCCGGCCATGGTGCGACGCTGGGGCGACGCATACTGGCTCATCGGGCCATACCGCGAGGCGTCCGCGCGCATCGAGTTTGAGCCGCAGGCGCCGTCCGGCCCGCTTCAGGAGGCCCTGCACGACCTGCACGCGAAGGGCGTGCGCTTCCACGCCGGCCGCTGGCTTGTAACCGGGCGCCCCCAGGTGCTCCTGCTGGACCTCGACTCAGTGCGCAGCCACGCCGCTCGGATGAAGTACTTCCTCTGGAAGGACAACGGCGTCAGCTCGCCCGACGGCGACACGGAGTACGACGACATCGTGGCCTTCGGCTTCACGGTCGCCGACTTCCTGCTCGCGGTCCAACGGCGCATCCGGCCGCGCCTCATCCTGGGCCACTTCCACGAGTGGCAGGGGGCCGTGGCCGTGCCCGTGCTGCGGCATCGTCAAGCCCCGGTCGCGACGGTCTTCACGACCCATGCGACGCTGGCCGGCCGCAACCTGTGCGCCGCAAACGCCAACATTTATGACCATCTGGGCAACATCTCGGCCGGCCGCGCCGCGGTCGAGCACGGCTACGCCCACCGCCACGCGCTCGAGGGCGCCGCGACCCAGGCCGCGGACGTGTTTACCACCGTCTCCGGGCTCACCGCGCTGGAGGCCGAGCAGTTCCTCGGACGCCGGCCGGACGTGCTCTTGCCGAACGGGCTGAACGTCGAGAGGTTCGCGGCCCCGCACGAGTTTCAGGTGCTGCACCGCGCGGCCAAGCAGCGCATCCACGAGTTCGTGATGGGCCACTTTTTCCCCAGCTATACGTTCGACCTGGATCACACGCTCTACGTCTTCACCGCGGGGCGCTACGAGTACCGCAATAAGGGGCTCGACGTCTTCATCGAGGCCCTGCACGAGCTCAACCAGCGCATGAAGGCCGACCGCACGACCACCACGGTCGTCGCCTTCATTATCACCCGCGCCGCCTACCGGGCGCTGAACATCGACACGCTGAACCGCCAGGCCATGTTCAACGAACTGCACGACGCCTGCGAGGACGTCAAGGAGGAAATGGGCACCCGCCTGTTCCACGCCATCGCCACCGGCGGCCTGCCCACGCTCGACGACCTGCTGACCGAGTCCGCGGCAGTGCGGCTCAAGCGGATGGCCCACGCTTGGCGCTCCAGCCCCCCGCCGACCATTGTCACCCACGATCTCCTCGATGACGCGGGCGACCCCGTGCTCCGGCACCTCCGGCACCGCGGCTTGTGGAATCTCGAGGCGGACCGCGTCAAGGTCGTCTTCCACCCCGAGTTCATGACCGTCACCAGCCCGCTCCTGGCCATGGAGTACGACCAGTTCGTACGCGGCTGCCACATCGGCGTCTTCCCCTCTTACTACGAGCCCTGGGGCTATACGCCGCTCGAATGCGTGGTCAGCGGCATTCCCGCCATCACCAGCGACCTGAGCGGCTTCGGAGACTTCGTCAGCCACCATTTTCCGGACCATAACGCCGACGGGATGTTCGTCGCCCGGCGGCGCGGCGTGAGCTTCGAGGCCACGGTCGCGCAGGTCGTCGACTGGTTGTACGCTCTGACCCGCATGTCCCGCCGCGAACGCATTTCGCTGCGCAACAAGGTCGAGGCACACGCGGAGTACTTCGACTGGAGCCACCTGAGCCAGCATTATGTGACGGCGCACCGCCTGGCGCTGGCGCGCCGTTTCCCCGGCGTCCGCGCCGCGCCCGTCGCGCGTGAGCTCGAGCCGGACG
>PMMM01000140.1 GCA_003162245.1 Phycisphaerales bacterium | reverse complement strand
TTGCCCGAGCCGTTGCGGCCGATGACGCCCACGACCTCGCCGGGCCGGACCTCGAAGCTGGCGTCGCGCAGAGCCCAGATGAACGCGCTGTCGTGCCCGACTTCATCCGGCGCGCGGCTGCGCGCGAATGGTGCCCGCAGGGCCGCGCCCAGCGCGGTGCGCCACGTCCGTCCGGCCGGCCTGGGCCGGCCGATCTTGTAGCGCTTACCGAGGTTCTCGACGATGACGGCGGGTTGGCTCACGGGCGCACTTCTTACCGGCCTGCCGCGGGACAGCAGCGCACGATGGGCGTGGGCTGCCGCCACAGGCGGGTAGAGGACGACGTACGTTCGTCCTGAGTATCGGGTCTTGGCGCGCGGCTNNTGGGTACCGCGGCTGCCGTGGCCGGGCGCAGAGTCTGCCGCCGGGACGGCTGGGGGGGCGGCGCGGTACGCGTTTCGTTCGCTCATGATTCAGCCACGCGGCTGAGCGCGCTGGGAATGGGGACGGCTGGCGCATGCGCTGTTGCGTTACACACGTGGCTGAGCGTCTCGTCCCAACGGAACAAGCGCTGGGCGACGCGGCGTGCAGCAGCGCCCAGTTCGCGGGCCCGCGGGGGATCCGCGAGCAGCGTGTGGAGCTGCTCCGCGAGCGCTCCAGACCGTCGCCGCTCGTATAGCAGCCCGCCGCCTTCCCGCTGCAAGAGCCCGGAGATGCCGGCGTATGTGCGTGGAGGATCGTGCGCGGGGACGACGACGGGGCGTCCGCAGGCCATCGCTTCGCGGATCACGTTGGGAAACGTGTCGTAGTGGCTGGTCGAGATGACGCAGTCGGCGGCGGCGTACCAGGGGGCCATGTCGGCTTGTACGCCGGCGAAGTGCACGCGCCGCGTCAGGCCGAGGGTGGCCGCCAGCTCGTGCAGCTCGTGCCGCTGCGGTCCGTCGCCGACGATCGCCAGGCGGCCGCGCGGCTCGACCTGGGCCAACTCGCGCAGCGCGTGGTCAAAAGCCTTGTTGCGGTCGCAACTGCCGACAAGCAGGATCAGGAATTCGGCGTCGCTGAGGCGGAGGCTGGCGCGCGTTTGCTGCCGCAGGGCGGCTGGGGTGTCGTACCGCCGGCAATCCTCGAGACACACGTGCACGCGTCCGCGGGCGGCCGGCTCGAAGGCGACGATCTCACGGGCGTGCTCTTGGGTCGGCACCAGGACCAGGTCCGCCGCGCGCAGGGCACCGCGCTCTCCCGCGTGCGTGCCGCGCTCCGCGATGCGCTCCCAGAAACCAGGGTGATCGTCCGGTGGGCGGGTAAAGGGCAGGCAGTTGCTCAAGAGGCCCTGATAGCGAAATAGCACGCGCGTCGCGCGCCACGCGAGCCGGGCCGCCACCGTCCAGAATGGCGAGAAGCTGACGAATGCCAGTCGCGGCGGCGCCTGGGCGCGCAGTTGCCGGGCGAGAATGCGGGGCAGGCACCAGGTGTGTACGCGCCAGAGCAGTGGCCGGGGGTCCACGGGCACGTTGCGTTGGGGGATGCCGTCGGCGGTGACGGGAGACTCCGGCTGGCGCGCGCCCATTCCCAGTAGCGCCGTGCGCAGGCCGGCGCGTGCGCACGCCGTCGCCAGGCCGCGACCCGCGATCATCGCGCCGCCCCAGCCGGCGAGGTCGCCGTGACAGCCGACGTACACGTCGCATCTTTCGCCGGCGATGCTCACGCCGGCACCTCCGTCGCCGTCTGTAACGCCGCGGGCTGGCGGTCGGGTTTCGGGGCCAGTGGTGTTATGCCGCAGTGGTTCAGAATGTGCGCCGCGGCTTTCGTCCACCGGTAGCGGCGGCGTGCGGTCTGAAGGCCGCGGGCGCCCAGCTCCGCCGCCTCGCGTGGGTCGCGCGCCAGGCGGTTGAGACAGGCGGCCAGTGCGACGGGGGCGGCGCGGTCGTAGATCAGCCCGCAGCGCTGTTCGCGTACGACCTCCGCGAAGCCGGAGTACGCGCGCGGGGGGTCGTGCTCCGGCACGACGACCGGGCGGCCCAGGTCCAGCGCCTCCAGCAGCACGTTCGGGAAGGTGTCGTAGCTGCTGGTCGAGAGCACGCAGTCCGCGGCGGCGTACCACGCAGCCATGTCGCGCTGCGCGCCGGCGAAAGTGACCCGGGCGGTCAGACCGAGCGCTGCGGTGAGACGCTCCAAGTTCGCCCGCTCCGGGCCGTCGCCGACGATCAGGAGGTGCGCCCGGCGGTCGACCTGCGGCCAGGCGCGCAGGGCCACGTCGAACGCCTTGTTGCGGTCGCACACGCCGATGGCGGCGACGAGGAAATCGTCCGGCCGCGCGCCCAGCGCCTGGCGCTGGAGCGTGCGCAAGGCGGTGGCCCCGGACAGCGGGCGAACGCCATAGTCACAGCGTTCCAGGTGTGCCACCGGACGACGGACGAAGGCGGCGATCTCGTCCACGCTCTGGCCGGTCGGGGCGAGAACCAAGTCCGCTTGCGCGAACGCCAGCCACTCGGTCCGCCGAATACCCCGGCAGTCCGCGCGGGCCCAGAGCCCGGCAGGCCGGCGTCGGGGCCAGGTGAATGGTAGACAGTTACTCAGCAGGCACGCGAACGCAAAGACCACCGGGACGTCGGGCCAGGCGCGCTTGGCCGCGACGACCCAGGTCGGGCTCACAGCGACGAAGGCCACGCGCGGCGGTGGGAGCCGACGGAGCGAGCCGGCCAACATGGCCGGCAGGCACCAACTGCGTACCCGCCAGAGGGCTTTGGGCACGCCGGTCGGCAGGTTCAGCCGTTGTCCCGCGAACGGGCGCCGGCTCGGGGGTGCGTCGTCGTCGATGCCGAGCACGAGGCTCGTGTAGTCGAGCTGCCGGAACGCGTCGGCCAGCCCGAGCGTGAACGCAAGCCCACCGCCCCAGCCATACACGTTGCTGTGGCTGGCGATGTAGAAGTCGCGAGTTCCGGCAGCGCGCGTGCTCACTGGTGGTTTTATCGACCGATACGGATTGGGGGCATGAAACGCGCGCCTGCGTCGTGCGGCGCGTCGTAGCCTCGGCCCGGACGCTGTAGCGCCGGCCCGGGCGCTGTAGCGTCGGCTCCCCGTGGCCGACGTGGAGAGACAGAACGATGCCGTCGCCGGTAGTCGTCGAAGGGCTGGCCTGGGCCACGCGGAACCTGCACGGACTGCCGGGACGGTGGCGGATCGTGCGCTGGCTGGAGCAGCACGAGGCGGCGCTCGCGGCGTTGCCGCCGAAGACGCTGCGGTTCGCGGGCGATCTCCACGTGCGCGTGCACCCGCGCGACGAGAACGGGCGCAGGATTTACGTGCACGGGTTCGACCCGCGCGAGCGGCTCACGCGCCACTTCATCCGTCTGTTGCGGACCGGCGATTGCGTGCTCGATATCGGCGCCAACGTCGGCTACTACACGCTGGTCGCGGCCCGGCTCGTCGGCTCCGCCGGCTGCGTCCATGCCTTCGAGCCGTCGCCGCAGACGCTGCCGCACCTGCGGACCAACGCGCGGCTGAACCCGCTAGCCAACATCGACGTGCACGGGGCCGCCGTCACGGACCGCTGCGGGCAGACGCAGTTCTTCATGGCGACGCCGGAGCGCACGGGGTATTCGTCGATTCGCGACCTGGGCCGCGAGGCCGGCGGCGTCACGACCGTGCCGACGGTGTCGATCGACTCGCTGCTGGACGACTTGCCCGCCGTGCGGCTGGTGAAGATCGACGTGGAGGGGGCCGAGTTGCTGGCTCTGCGGGGGATGCGGCGGCTGCTGGAGCGCGATCGGCCGTTCCTGATTCTCGAGGTGGACGACGGCTTTCTGCGCGAGTTGGGCGGCGCGGCCCGGCAGGTGTGCGAGCTGCTGACGGAGCGGGGGTACGAGCTGCACAGCATCGTGGAGCGCGGGGACTTGGTGCCGCTGACGGGGTCGCCGGTCGAGCGCTGCAACGTCCTGGCGTGCCCGCGGACCGCCGAGGGGCTGGCAGCCGGGCGGTAGCGCACGCGGCGCGGGGCAAGACCGCCAAGAGTGCCAAGCGGTTGGCATAGTTC
>PMMM01000251.1 GCA_003162245.1 Phycisphaerales bacterium | reverse complement strand
GGCCTGCGCCCGCTGATCGTCGAGCGCCGCGCCACGCCGCAGCCGGGGCCCTGCGCCGGCTGGCTCGGACCGGCGGCCTTGGAGCGCTGCGCGGCGTACGGCGTCGACGTCACCAAGCTGGGTTCCCCGTTCACGGGTCTGCGGCTGCGTTCCTGGGACCTGAAGCAGTGCGTCGAGGTGCACGACGCGAAGCTGAAGGGGTGCGTTGTTTCGGCCGAGCAACTGAGCGCGGCACTGCTCAAGCGGGCCGAAGCCGGCGGGGTGCAGGTATTGCGCGAGGCGTCGGTCCAGCGGCTTCAGCTCGGCGAGAGTGCCACGACCCTGGAGTTGTCCAACGGGACGACCGTGACGGGGCAGGTTGTGCTGATTGCGGACGGGGCCGCGTCGCCAACGGCGGAGTTGGCGCATCTGGGGGCGGCGCGACGGGTCGCCGGCGGGGCGGCATGCGCCCTCGCGCTCTGGGATCGGTGTGAAACCGGTTTCACGCCGAACAAGGGCCTCGACCTGGTGCTGGGGGCGATCCAGGGCTTGAAGGTCGCGACGATTGCCTGCGCCGGCGAGCGCGTGCGTGTCGAGTTGATGACCCATGACCACTCATCGCCTCCAAAGACCCAGTTGCAGGCTTTTGTCGAGGCGGCGCAGGCGAACGGCTTGCTCCCGCGGCAGGAAGCGACGATCACCGCGACGGCCGGCTGCCTGGCCGGAAGCGCGCTGGAGATGGAGTCGCACGTCGGCAAGCGTTGCCTGCTGGTCGGCGACGCGGGCGGCTTCGTCACGTCGTTCAGCCACGAGGGCATTTATCCGGCCCTGCGGTCGGGTGAGCTGGCGGCGGAGACGGTGGCGGCGGCGCTCCGCGCGCCGGTCCTGCAGGACGAGTTGGCGTCGTTCAGCACCCTCTGGCGGTCGGAGCTGGCCGGATATTTGCGGATGCCCAACACCGATCTCGGGCTGCTGATGCCGATGGTATTCAATAACCCACAGATGTCGCGGCGGGTCGCGCGGGCGTTCCTGCTCGGGCAGGCGTTCTGAAAAGCGGCCGGCCGGCGCCTAGGATTGCTGGCGAGGTAGCGGCCGATGTCTGCGACGCAAGTGAGCGGTGACGTGAGCATGGATGTAACGAAGCTGCATATTATCCACTATCCCGACCCGCGTTTGCGGCAGCGCGCGCAGCCGGTGACCGAGTTTGGGGCGGCCCTGCGGCCACTGGTCGAACAGATGTTCGCGCTGATGGGGGCCGGCAAGGGCGTCGGGCTGGCCGCGCCCCAGGTTGGCGTGCTGAAACGCGTGTTCGTGATGAACGCGACCGGGCAACCGGGGGACAAACGCGTGCTGGTCAACCCGACCATCCGCGAGCCGTCCGGGTCGGTCGAAGCTGAGGAGGGCTGCCTGTCGCTGCCCGCCGTCAACGTGCAGATCCGCCGGGCACAGCGGTGCCGCGTCGTCGCGCAGGACTTGGACGGCAATCCGCTCGAACTGGAGGTGGAGGACCTCGTCGCCCGCGCCTGTCAGCACGAGACGGACCACCTCAATGGCGTGCTGATCATCGACCGGATGGGGCCGAGCGACCGGATCGCGACGCGAAAGACCCTGCGCGCGCTCGAGGACCAGTTCCGTACGGGGACCAAGGCCGCGCACTAACGCGTCGACGGAACCGGGCGCGCCGCGGGCATTTCCGAGGGCAAGCACCGCGCGTACCATACGCGCTGGCCGCCTTGCCCCAGACGGAAGCACCCTGAATGCGGATCGTTGTCATCGGCACTGGTGAGTTCGGCGTACCGGCGCTGCGCGCTCTGGTGCGCCACGGGCACCAGGTCCGGGCCGTTATCAGCCAGCCCGACCGCCCCGCCGGGCGCGGCCGCGAGGTACGCCCCACGCCGATTCGCGCGGCGGCCGACGAGCTGGGCCTGCGGCACGTCCAGACGGAGGACATCAACACGCTCGACGTGCGCGGCCTCGCCGCCGACGCCGAGTTGGGCGTCGTAGTGGCGTTCGGGCAGAAGATCGGCCGTGCGTTTCTCGACGCGCTACCGCGCGGCTGCGTGAACATCCACGGATCGCTGCTGCCAAAGTACCGCGGCGCCGCGCCGTATCAGTGGGCGATCATCAACGGTGAAGAGAACACCGGGGTGACGGTGTTCCAACTCAACGAGCGCTGGGACGCCGGGGCCATCCTGGGACAGCGCACCACGCGAATTCTGGACACGGAGACTGCCGACGAGTTGCACGACCGGCTGGCCGCGTTGGGCGCCGAGTTAATTGTCGAGGCGCTGGCGGACATCGAAGCGGGCCGCGGCCAACCAGTCGCACAGGACACGTCCCAGGCCACGCGGGCCCCGAAGCTGTCGAAGGCCGACGGGGTCGTGATCTGGTCGCAGCCGGCCTGGCAAGTCGTGCGCCGCATCCACGGACTGTGGTCGTGGCCGGCCGCCGCGTGCGTGTTTGCCGCGCACACTGGCAAGCAGGAGCGCGTCCTGCTCGCGCGAGCCGCCGTGGCGGACCCTGCCGCGGCACCGAGCGACGCGCTTCCGCCGGGCGCATTTTGCGACGGCCTCACCGTACAGACCGGCGCAGGAAGGGTGCGGCTGCTGGACGTGCGGCCCGCGAGCGGGAAGCTGATGTCGTTCGAGGCCTTTGCGAACGGCCGGCACATTGGCGTCGGGGATCGTCTGCTGCCGGTGGAAACCGGATGACGCGCTCCGCGTCGGTGCTCACCGAGCTGAATGGGCGGACGGCGGCCGCGCGCGCCGTGGCCGATGCGCTGCGCGGCGTGCAGTTCGTGCAAGAAGCGCTGCGGGGGTTCCGCGCCGCCGGACGGCTGGGCGGACGCGAGGCCGCGCTGGCGACAGAGGTTGGGCTGGGGGCGGTTCGGCATGTCGTCACGATCGAGCACGTCCTGGGGAGCGTCGCCCGCTTTTGCGGCGGCCGCACGCCGCCGCTGCTGCGGGCGATCATGTACACAGCGGCGTACCAGATCATCTGGATGGATCGCGTTCCATTGTTCGCGGCGGTCGATGAGGCCGTCGAGCTGGCGACGCGGGAAGTCGGGCGACGCGCCGCGGGTATGGCCAACGCGGTGCTGCGGCGATTGACAGGTGCCGTCGCGGAGCGGCGCGTGCCGTGGGTGCGGCTGGAGGCGCGGCAGGTGCGCGTGGCTTGGGACCAGGCGTGCCTTTTCGGACTGGCCGTGCTGCCGACGGCAGAGGGCGCTGGAGGGGCGTCGAGGCACCTGGCCGCGGCGACGGGCGAGCGTCCGGCCCGCTACGCGGAATTGTGTGCGCGGTACGGCGCCGAGCAGGCCGAGCGCGTCGCGTGGGCCGGGCAAGCCGTACCCGTGACCGTGCTGCAGCGGAACGCGCTGCGGGCCACGCCGGCCGAGTTCGCGCAGGACGTGCATGTGGCGTATGGCGGCAGCGTGGAGGTGGCCGGCGACGCGGCCTTCGTGCCGGCGACGGTGGCGGTCACCGATGCGGCGCCGTTTCTCGAAGGGCGCGTGTTCGTGCAGGACGCGACGGCGCACGCGGCGGCCGCGGCGCTGAGGGCACGCCCCGGCGAGCGCG
>PMMM01000216.1 GCA_003162245.1 Phycisphaerales bacterium | reverse complement strand
CAAGTTAGAATGCGGTTGCCCTGGGGTGCGCGCTCGCAGCCATGCCACAGGCCGTGCTCTGAAGCCGGATCGAAGGCACGCAGGCCTGGCCGCCAACACTGCCGCCGGCCCGCGCTGGACCGGCAAGTCTCGCCTGCTTCACAACGCGCTCGATCAACCTCCGGTGTTGATCCCCGACGGTGACGCGGCCCACGATCGCCCGCTTGGTCGGCTGTGTGCCGATCGCTAGAGCAGAACCAAACTCTCGACCCACAACGACTTATGAGGCGGGCTGACGTGCGCTGTTCGACGCAGCTGCGGTGCGCGCCGCGCCCCGCATTACGCGGGGCTCTGAACGCCACGCACGCTCAGCGAGGTCGCGACTGGTCGTAAGCTATCATGAGGACATCAGTTTGCGGAAATGTGTCGGCGGGCAAACGTGGGCCGAAGAGAACGGCACAATTCCGGCACAATCTCAAATGTGCAGTACCCAACGAGGGCGTCGTCCTTGCTCATCTGCTAACCACCTCCTTCAGGCGTGCCGCGCGAAGCAGACCCACGCGAACCGATCGTGAACGACCCAGTTCGTTTCGACTACCGGTTTGGCGTGCGAATACCGCGTCAGAATGCGTCAAAACGCGATGAAATGCGACAGTTTGCGAAAGTGTCCGTCTCGCGATAAAGTAAGGCAACGGAAGGACTTCCGCGGTTTCGGCAGCGGTTTGCGAGTTTGCTTCCCAAGCTGGACGTCGTCCCTGACCAGGTGCGATCCCAACCCATGCCAGTCGCACCTACGGAGCTGCGGGCCAGCTCTCCGGGGTATGCCCCCCGAAGGTCGTGAACGAGCACTTGCTAGGGCAGGAGCGCCACGCTCCTGGCACTTTCAGCACCGGCGCAGCCTACCGCCGCCACGCAGCTCGCGGTGGCTGACCTTCGGGTCGCGGAGCACGCACCTAACCGGACCCGCGACGTCCAACCGTTCAGGCTGGCAGCCGTACCGTGACGATGCCTGGCATACCACCAAGCGGACTTCGGTCAATGCCGCACGCTTGCCTGGCGCGGATCGGGGGTTTTTGTGGCGGTTTTGTGGCGGCGACCAGGGCGAATCGTGGCGGGGCCCCGCGGTGCTCCAGCGCTTGACGCGCGTGCAACACTCGTGTATCAAAGAAGTTGCGTCACAGGGAAAAGCGACGCAAGGTGACGGACGGAGTATCCCCCCCTCTCCGTTTGCCTGGGGTCGGAGGAATCCTAAGGGGCTGGGTTCGGCCGGGATGGCAGGCTTCGTGCCAGGCCACGGCTCGGCGGGAGCCTTGCCCTCCCGAGTGGCGCGGGGCGTTGTTTGAGTCCGCGGTAGAGTTCGCGCATGGAACACGAGGCCACGAACGCCACGCTGCTCGAACGCGAGGACCTGACCGACACCCTGAGCATCGTGCGGGTGCGCCCCGACTCCGGCCGCGTCCCGGAGTTCCATCCGGGCCAGTTCGTGCGCCTCGGCGTGCCGCGCGGGCCGGCGCCGCAGGCGGGTGGGCGCCCGGGGTCTCGGCCGGGCCGCATCCGCTACACGCGCCGGGCGTACTCGATCGCCTCGTCGCCGCGGGTGACGGAGTGGATGGAGTTCTTCGTCGTCCTGATCGAAGAAGGCAAGCTCACGCCACGGCTCTGGGACATCACTCCGGGCGGGCGTTTGTGGATGGACGCGGAGGCGAAGGGGGAATTTGCGCTGGAGGTGGCGCCGGCGGAGGCGGACGTGGTCATGGTCTCGACCGGCACGGGGGTAGCGCCGTTCATGTCGATGCTGCGGACGTATCGCGGACAGAACCGCTGGCGGCGTTTTGTGCTGATCAACGGGGTGCGGGTGGCGGCCGACCTGGGGTACCGCGCGGAGCTGGAGCAGATCACGCGGGAGGATCCGACGGTGATCTACGTGCCGCTGGCGACGCGCGAGCCGGAGGGCGGTTCGTGGACGGGCTTGCGCGGCCGGGTCCAGACGGCGCTGGAGCCGGCGACATATCAGCGATTGGCCGGGGCGCCGCTCGATCCGGCGCACTGCCACGTTTTCCTGTGCGGCAACCCGCAGATGATCGACGATGTTGAGCTGCTCCTCGGACAGCGCGGGTTCGTGACCGACAGCCGCACCGGGCGAGGCAACGTCCACTTCGAGCGGTATTGGTGAGTGAACCGCCAAGGCACCAAGAACCCGACGGCACCGAGAGAAGTGAGCAGCTTGGAGTCGTCGCGATCAATCAGAAACCGGGTCGAAGGGGAGCCACACGGTGAAGGTGCTGCCCTGGCCGGGACGGGATTGGACTTCGATTCGGCCGCGGTGCGCGGCGACGATGTGGCTGGCAATTGCGAGCCCGAGGCCCGCGCCGCGCGTCTGGCGGACCCGCGTGTCCTCGGCGCGGAAGAAGCTGTCGCCGAGGCAGTCGAGTTGGTCGCGCGACATTCCGATCCCGTGATCTTCGACCGTGAGCACGATCAGGTAACCCTCGCGCGCCGCGGCCAGGCGCACGTATTTCTCGCTGCCCGCGTAGCGGTGCGCGTTCTGGAGCAGGTTCACCAGGACCTGCTGGAGGGCCGCCGGGTCCGCGCGGATGACGGGCAGGTCCGCGGCCAGATCGAGGCGGGCGTCGAAATGCTGTTCGGCGAACTGCGGCTCGAAGAGCGCCCAGGCTTGGCGGACGACGGCGCTGACGTCGCACGGGCCGAACTCGTAGCGCTTGCGGCCGGACTCGATGCGGCCGAGGTCGAGGATGTTCTCCAGGAGCCCCGTGAGCCGCTCGCTTTCGCGGGCGATGGTCTGGTGGTAGCTCAGCAGGCGCTGCGGATCGCGCACGCGCTGCTCGGCCAGTGTCTCGGCCAGCAGGCGGATCAGCGCCAGCGGCGTCTTCAGCTCGTGGCTAACGTCGGCCACGAAGCGGCTGCGCAGGTGGGCTAGCTCGCGCTGTCCGGCCATGACGCGTGTGAGCATCCAGATGATCAGCAGCCACGCGCCGGCGCTTCCGGCGGCGGTCAGGGCGAGCGTGCCCAGGCGTCGATTCGCGGCTGCCTGCGACCGTGCCGCCGCGGCCGGCGCTGGGGTGAGCACGCCGTGCGCGAACTCGGGGCCGAGCTGGACCAGCGGTGCGCTGCCGGCGGGTGGCGGCGGCAGGACCACGCGCCAGTCGGCGGGCGGCTCCGTGGGGCGCCAGAATTGCGCCAGCAGCTCGGCGGCGGGTGCGACGAGGGCCAGGCGGGTGTCCTCCGCGATCGGCCGCACGGCGACGACCAGCGGCTCTTTGGTGGCGGTGAACCCCGTGAGGAAGACCGGCTCGCCGAGAGTTCGGTGCGAGATCGGCAGCAGCGTGTGCAGCAGCGCGCGGGCGGCGTCCGCGAGCGCCTCGCGCCGCTGGGCCCGCTCGTCCAGCGTGCCGAGCATGTCTGCCAGCGGACCGTGGTCGGCGAGCCCGAGCGTGCCGAGCTGGCCGCGGAGGTGGGCGACTTCGGTGGGGCCGACGCGGGCCGGGTGGTCGCTCAAGGAGCTCTTGAGGAAGGCGCGCAGGGCTTCCTCCGCGCGGTCGCGATCGCCCGCCGCCAGCAGCGAGTCGATCCGCCCCAGCTCGGCGCGGAACGCGAAGCGAGCCAGCCCGGGCGTGGAGCGGAGGAGACTGGCGGCGTCGGTGAGGATGCGCGCGGCCGCGAGGGGGTGTCCGAGCTGCTCTTCGTAGGTGGCCGCCGCCAGCAGGGCACCGGCGCGGGTCAACGGGTCGGGGCTGAGCGCGCGGCGCTTGAAGTAGTCCAACATGCTGGTGGGGTCGTCGGGCCAGGCGGCCGGGCGGCTCGTGGCGGGCTGCGACTCGGCCTGTTCGCCGCGGAGTTGGGACGGGCTGGGCAGGGCGTGCTCGAGCGGGGGGCGCGGAAAGATCATCCACGGGCCGTCGCCGGTGGCCACGGCGGTGAGCCACCAACTCCGTTGGTCGGCGGCCCAGGCGTCCAACTCGTCGGCCTGGCCGGCCTGCCAGGCGCGGCCGGCGGCGTCGCAGGCCCGCTGGACTTCGCCGGTGAGCGCCGCGGCGCGCTGGGCCGCGGCGGTGGCGGCGGCGCTGGTGAGATCGGCCCACTCGCGCTGCTGCAGCGCCCGTCCCTGCAGGGCGACGGCCCAGACGGTCAGTCCGGTCAATCCCAAACTGACCCCGATTACCGCTGCCAACAAGCGACGCTCAGCCCGGGTGCGCACGGTGGCTACTCCCGATCCGGGCCGGCGGGCGGCGCGGGGTGGCTGACCGCAGCGGGGTGCGCGGGGGATGACAGCGCACGCCACGCGTCCGCCGGCGTCAGCCTGCGCCAGCGCTGCTCGACTTCGGGCAGAACCCGGCTGCGGAGGCCGTCCAGGTACGCGCGGAGGTCGAACGGCTGTTCCGGCTCCAGCACGAGCGGCACTTCTCGGCCGGCAAGGCTCATGCTGAGGATGGTCTTTTGCCGCGGCCCGTGCGTGCCAAAGACATGCAGCACTTCGTCGCGCAGCTCGAAGCGGAGGCCGAGGCGGCTGTACTCGAATCGCTCCGGAAGCTGTGCGACCAGCGCCTCCGGCAGCTCTACGCCCAGGGCTCGCCGCAGCGCGTCGGTCACGAACCGGCGGTCGATGTAGTTGGGCCCGGCGCTGGGGCCGCTTTCTGGCGGGCGCGGTTCGGAGGTCGGGGGCTGCACCACTAGCTCGGCGTCGAGCGCGTCGAGGTGGTTTTTGGTGACAGTGAGGCCGTCCAGGACGAGTTGCGCCCGTCCGGTCACCTGCCCGAGGCCCAGCGCCTGCGTGACCTCGGCGAGCGAGAGGTCCTCGCAGCGGCCCGAGGCCGTCAGGTGTTCGATCCCGGCCGGGCTCAGATCGGCGGCTTGGATCCGCAGCGACAGGTCGCCGCCGACGCCCGCGAGACCCCACAGCGCGAGGACATCGCCCACGTGCATGTCAACGAGCGCGCCGCGGAAGCGTATTCGCTCCGGACGACCGTTGACCAGCCGCAGCTCTTGCAGCTCCAGCTCGGGGATGGTGCCGCGCCAGGGCGGGTGGAAGAACCCGGCCGTGCATTCGGCCATGTGCAACTGGAGCAACTGTCCGCTGACAGTCAGCTCGTGCTCGTCGCGCGCTCGGTCTCCGGGCGCGCCGGGATTGGCGGGCTCGTCCTGGCCGGCCAGCTCACGGTACACGAGCTGGCCGTTGAACGAGCCCGACCGGAGGTTGAGCCCGGCCAGCTCCTTCAGCCCGACCAGCGCGACCGGCAGCTCCGGCACGCGCAATTCGATGCGGTCGAGCCGGATGCCCGTCGCCTGCGGGGAGAACGCCGCGTCCAGGCAGACATCGCGCGGGGCGAGGTAGCCGTTCAGTCGCCGGCAGCGGGCGGTGGCGTGCCCGCGGTGCGGGTCCACGAAGGAAACCTCGCCGCTGGCGTCGGTGAGGGACGCGCGAAAGCGATCGCGCTCGAACGCGAGGTCCATGCCGCTAAAGACGACGCGGCGCGGCCCGGTGGGGTCAAACCCGGGGCGGAGGCCGGACTCGAGCACGTAGCGGTAGTCCTCGCGCAGCCAGGTGCGGGTCGAGATCTCCGTCTGTCCGCCGCGCAGGTCCAGCTCGTAAGCGTCCGAATCGTCCTGCGTTGGCGTGCAGGTCAGGATGGCGCTGCGACAGAAGGCGGCTTCGTCGCGGCGGTGCGGCAGCCAGACGCGCACGTCCTGGAATTCGCGGGTGCGCCAGGAGCGGGGCACGATACGGCCGATGTCGCCGGGCAGTTGCAGGCTGTTCGTCAGGATGCGGGCGCAGTGCTGGCGGTAGCGTGCGCTCCGCCAGTACCACGCGAAGCCGCCCATCGTGAGCAGGGTGGGGAGCATCACGGCGGCCAGCAAGCCGACGAGGAGGTAACGTCTGCCGCGCATGAGGGTGGATTCTAACGTCAAACGCGGGGGCTGGCCCGCGGGGTGGGGCGGCGAGGCCGTGCCAGCGCCGCGCGTCGTCAGGGGCGGGGGCAGATTTCGGCTGGGTGCAAGCGGTTACGGGCGGCAAGTCGTCTTCAGCCGACCGATGTGCGGCGCCGATTTGATGTTATAGGAAACGGTCAATCGTGGTTGCCGCCGGACGGCGGACACGCGTCCCCGTCCGGCGGCCAACCGCAGGAGTTCCCGATGACGCGACTCGTGCCTGGCGTGATCGCCGTACTGGCGGTGTGCGGAGGGTGTCAGAAGCCGGCGCCGCGGCTCAACGCTCCGCCGCACGGAACGACGGAGAACCCGATTGAGCTGCGGGACACGTACGCGCAAATGGTCGACAACGCCCTGCTGGCTGACATGTCGATCTCCGACGCGCATTTTGTGCCGCATCGGCCAATGTTGAACTCGTTGGGGGAGGAGCGGCTCCACCGGCTGGCGGGGTTGCTGGAGTTGTACGGGGGGACGATCCGTTTCAGCACGGACGTCGAGGACGAGGAGCTGATTCGGACGCGGACGGACGCCATCGTAGCGTTCCTGAAGCAGGAAGGGGCGGACACGACGGCGAATGTGCTGAAGCGCGACATGCCAGGCGGGCGCGGCATGGACGCCGCCCAGGCGATTCTGATTCGCGTGAACGAAGGCCGGTACAAGCCGAAGAAGTCAGACAGCGGCAACGTTAGCCAGACTCTTGGGAACCCAAGCAGCCCATCGAACCCGTAAGGAATCGGAGGCCGCCGTGCGCAGGTCGATGCGACGAACCGGAATAGTCATCGCTAGCGTCGTGCTGACGGGGCTGGTGGCGTGCGAGACGGAACAGCCGCGGCAGGACGCGCCGGGGGCGTTGCCGCGGGGCCGGTTGGGACGTGCCGATCGTTTGAGCGCGTCCACGTACGTGGCCCATGCGGAACTGCTCGAGCGGCGCGGGGAGCTGGAGCGGGCGGCGGCCCAGTACCATCAGGCGCTGGAGCTGGCTCCCGACATGCTGACCGCGCGCAACCGGCTGGGGGTCGTGCTGAACAAGCTGGGCCGGCACGGCGAAGCGTCGGCGGAGTTCCGCCACGCGCTCGTCAAGCACGGCGATCAGGCGCAGCTTTACAACAACCTGGGGTTCAGTCTCTACCTGGAGAAGAGCTACGAGGACGCCGAGGCGGCCCTGGCTCGCGCCGTGGAGTTGCAGCCGACGTTCCGGCGGGCCCGGATGAACCACGCGCTGGTGCTGGCCCGGCTGGGGCGCTACGACGAGGGGCTAGCGGAATTCTGCGAGGCGGGCAGCAAATCCGACGCGTACTACAACATCGCCGTGTTGCAGGCCGAGGACGGCCACTACGTGGCCGCGGCCAGCGCGCTGGAGCAGGCCCTGCAGATTGACCCGGGGCTGGATGTGGCGCGTGAACAACTGCGACAGGTTTCACGCCTGGCGGCGGCCGAAGAGGCGGCGGCACAGGCCAAGGCCGACGCCGAGGCGGTCCGGGTAGTGCGGGAACAGGCTGAAGCGGCCCGGATGGCGGCGGTAATATCGGACCCCGAGCCCGCTGCGCACGAGGAAGAAAGCCCAACGCCCGCGCCGGTCGTCGAGACAATGGCCGTGGCCGCGGGGAATGTGCTCGATGAGGGGGCGGCGGATTTCGTGGCAGTGGCCGACGTACAGATGATCGAGACGGTGGCCAGCGCGTCGCCCGCGGCGGCTACTCCGAGCGCGCTCGCGGACGCTTCACGTTGGGATTCTGGCACCGTTCTCGACAGTGCGCGGGTGGCCACGGTGTACGGGCAGATCGAGGGGCTTCTGAACGCCACCGGCGCGTCCGACTGCATGCCGCCGCTGACGCCGGCCCTGGAGACGATGGAGCCGGGCGAGCTGCGTGAGCTGGGCGAGGAGTTGCTGCGCGCCGTCGCGCTCAACGCCCCCTGGACCGAAGGCTGCCTGGCGTATCTGGAGGAACTGCTCGGTCTGCCCTGGGCGACCATGCAGCCGGTCGAAGGTGCGGTGGGCGCGCGGTAACAGCCATTCAGCGGGGGGGAATAGAAGTCAGCTTTTCGTAGCAGTTCGCGTACTGCGCGAGCATCCGCTCCCGCGAGAACATGTCCGCAGCCCGTTGGCGGGCATGGTCGGCGCGGGCTTGTGTCGCGCGCGGGTCCTCGAACGCACGTAGCATCTGCCGGGCGGCATCCGCAGGGCTATGCGGCTGACATAGCCGCGCGCCGGCCTCACCGTCTACTGTTTCCAGAATGGAAGGGAGGGCCGACACAACCAGCGGGCAGCCGGCTGCCACCGCCCAGGCCACGCCGGTTGTCGCGGCGTCGCCCGTCGGCAGATAGACGGCGATGTCGGCCGCGGCGAGCAGGTCCGGCAGCGTCACGTCCGCACCTGCCAGGCGCACCACCGCCTCGTGCCGGCACGCCTCCACCAGGCGGCGCAGCCGCAAAGTCTCCGGACCGTCGCCGGGGATGACGAGGCGGACATCGGGCCGAATCTTCTCCAGCAGCATCGCGCCCCAGGCGGCCCACAGCGCGCCGGTCTGCCGCGCAACCGGAGGCAGCGCCAGCACGACGGCGTCCTGCGGACCGAGGTCGAGTTGTGCCCGCACCGCGCGACGGCGGTCTGGGCGGAACGTGCGGAGATCGATGTGCGGGCGAATCAAGACCGTGCACGCCTCGGGCACGCCGAGCCGGCGTAGCCGCTGCTGGGTGGCGCTCGTCCGGCAGACGTACGTGGGCATATCCGCCAACCGGCCTGAGCGGGGCCAGCGAACGTACCGGGCGGCGTCGGCAGTGGAGTCAACCTCGACGAGCACCTTGACGGCCGGTCCGGCCAGCTCGACGGACCACGCGGCGGCGTCGGGCGTCCAGGCGTGGAGGATCACTGCTTGACCGGCGTGTGCGAAGTCGAGTCGGCGGAGCGCTCCACGCAGGGCGCGCGCCCCGATCCAGGGCCAGGCGAGCGGCGCGTGGACTCGCACGACTTTCATGCCCCGCGGTGCCCAGATTCGCCCCGGCCCGACGTGAAAGCAACGGGCCGGCAACGCGGCGGCACCGTTTTCGCAGAGCGTCTCCAGCGCAGCGCGGCAGGCGGCCGGCAGGTCGCCGGCAATGACATGAGTTACCGCGCGGTCTGGCGTGCGCACGTCCGCGTCCTCGAAACTCCAGGGTGCCACGGTCCGGGGGGCATTCTACTCCGGGAAAGGGCGCCGCGGACCGTCATCGTCGCCGGCGCCACCCGAACCGCGCGCGAAAAACCTTGGAAGCGCGGCGCCCAGGCCGTATAATGGCCGTGCGCTGGTGATTGGGACGCGACTGGCCTTCGGTGCTTATGGGACGCTTGTCTTCGTCCGGCGTATGGTCGCTGAGGTCGCGCCCGCCCAAGAGGTTAACCCCCGTGCCACGGAGTTGGCGAGGGACCATGTGGGTTCGGTGTGACCCCCTTGCGGACTTCTGGAGGCGGAACTTCGACATGGCCCCCACGCGGGCCTGTCTCCCGCGGCGCGTGCGCAGGCGACGGGGACGCGGTGCTGTATGAAGAGCGAGCCCACTTTTTGCGCACTGCTCCGGAGCAGTGGCCCGGTAAGGAGATGTGAATGATGCGCGCTCAGTGCGGGCACGCACGGCCTGCAAGCTACAGGTCCCTGTGCGTAGTCCTCGTGGCCGTGGTGGCAAGTGTAAGCCTGGGACGGGCTCAGGCGGCGCCCGGCGTCGTCGAGATGGTCCAAGCCGGCCCGAACTTTCAGGTGCACTACACCGCGACGTTTTCCGCGGACGAGCTGACTGTGCAGCAAGTCGACGGCTATGACGTCGTTCGGCTCGCCGACGACGCGGCGCTGGCCGAGGCTGGCCAGCCGCTGCTGCCCACGCGGATCGTGCGCATCGCCCTGCCGGCCGGCATGCAGGTCACCGGCGTGCGCGTCGCACAGACGCAGTCCGTCGCGCTGTCGGGCGAATACACGCTCTACCCAGCTCAGCCGCCGCGGCCGATCTCCCGTCCCGCGACGTCCGCGGACTTCGTGCCGCCCGATCCGGCCACCTATGCCGCCACTACGGCCTTCCCGGCCGAACTGGCGCGTTTCCTCGATCAGACGGACCTCGCCGGCCAGGAACTGGCGGTCCTCGAGCTCCGCCCGGTGCAATATGTCCCGGCGCAAAAGCAGCTCATTCTCCACACGACGCTCGACATCCTGCTCGACGGCACCGACGGCTACCGCTGCGCCGCCGGCCTCTCGCCGCATCTCTCGCCGCAGGGCCGCGCGCTGACCGAGCAGGCCGTCGCCGCCCTGGTCGTCAACCCGGCGGATATCGAGCTTGGCGCTGCGCCCCTGGGCCCCCAGGCCGTCCCCCCGGCGGACAGCCCGCTGTCCGTGCGCGGCGTGGCCGCGGGTGACTACGACTATGTCATCATCACGCCCAGCGGCTGGGTCTCGGCCTTCCAGCCCTTGGCCGACTGGCGGACCAAGAAGGGCCTGCGGGCGACGATCGTCACTACGGACTGGATTTACAGCGCCGGCTACACCGGCACGAATGTCGATCAGATCCGCGCCTTCGTCGCCGATGCCTACTCGAACTGGGGCGCGCTCTATTTCCTGCTGGGCGGCGACACCGATACCGTGCCTTGTAATTACCGCACGATCAGCGCCGGCGGCGAAACCGACAACATCCCCAACGACACGTACTATGCTGACCTGGGCGGCAACTGGACCTGCGACCTGAACATCGGCCGCGCCGCAGTGCGCAGCACAACGGCCATCACCGACTTCATCGCCAAAGTCCTCACGTACGAGAAGAACCCGCCGGCGACAAACTACGGCAAGACCGCGTTCTTCTGCGGCTTCGACCTGGACGCCGGTACGCCCAGCGAGCTGTCCAAGGACGCCATCCGGACCGCTTTCCTGCCCGCTGACTGGACTTACCGCAAGGTGTACGACAGCGACTCCGGAACGCATAAGTCCACGGTGATCGCAGCCCTCAACCAAGGCAACAACCTGGTCAACCACTCGGATCACTCTGACACGAACTTCATGGGCACCGGTTACACCAACCACGGGCAGGGTCTGGCCAATGCCGACATGAGCGGCCTCACCAACGGAACGCGGCAAAGCATCCTCTACTCCATCGGTTGCTGGGCCTGCGACTACCCCGCGACCACGTGCATCGCGGAAGCCTTCGTGCAGAACGCGTCGACCCACGGTGGCGGCCTGGCCTTTGTGGGCAACTCGCGGTACGGCTGGTACAGCCCGGGCCTGAGCAACAACACCCTGTCCGCTCGCTTCGACCGCTACTTCTTTAACCACGTGTTCACCTCCACGAGCGTCACGCTGGGCACGTGCTTCACGAATCACAAGAACGCCGGCTTCCAGTCGGGCGACGCCATCTATCAGTGGATCTTCACGGAGCTGACGCTGCTGGGCGACCCGGCTCTGCCCATTCTGACCGGCGATCCGCAGGCCGTGACGGTCACGCACGGCGGCACGCTGCCCGTCAACGTGCACACGGATTTCGCCGTACAGGTGCAAAGCGGCGGGAGCCCCGTCGCCGGCGCCACCGTGTGCCTGTTAAAATCCGGGGATGTCTACGCAGTCGGGCAAACCAACGCGGCCGGCGTCGCCACCGTCGGCGTGACGCCCGCTTCGACCGGCACCGTGTCCGTCACCGTTACCAAGCGCAACTACCTCCCGTATGAAGGTTCCGCCACCGTGTACATCGGCGGCGCGGTGACGCTGACGGTGAATGTGACGGGCGGCGGGCAGGTTACTCTAAACCCGCCGGGTGGTTCCTATAGCCCCGGGACGTCCGTGCAGCTCACCGCCCACGTCGGCGCCGGTTGGGCCTTCAGCCGCTGGCAAGGTGCCCTGTCCGGCTCCGCCAACCCCACGACGATCCTGATGGATGGGCACAAGAGCGTCACGGCCGTCTTCGAGACCGATTGCAACCACAACGGGATTCCCGACGCGCAAGATCTGGCCGCGGGCACGAGCGCGGACTGCAACTCCAACGGCGTCCCGGACGAATGCGATCTGGCGGAGTGCGATGGCAGCCCCTGGTGCAGCGACTGCAACGGCAACGGCCTGCTCGATGCTTGCGACTTCATCGCGGGCTTCGTGGCGGCGTCGCCGGCGTACACCCCGCTTGGCTATCCGACCGTGCAGACGTTCACGTTGAGCGCACCGCCAGAGGCTCTGGGCGACGTGTTGCTCACATTCAGCGCCTTTGGGGACCTCTTCTCGCAGACCAAGCACGTGAACGTCAGCGTCAACGGACAGGCCATGGGCACGGCGTATGGGCGCGTGGGCTACTTTTCGTGCGCGCCGAACCAGCTCGACACGCTGACGGTCCCGATGGCGACGTACAACGCGCTGCGGGCGAGCGGCGGCGGCAACGTGGCCATCGCCATGTCGCCCACGTCCAACATGAGTCCGACCGCGTGCGGCACGAACCCGACGACGATCATGGTGACGGTGAGCTACTTGATGACGCCGCACAGTCAGGACGTCAACAGCAATGGGATTCCCGACGAGTGCGAGCACGGCGCGTGCTGTTTCCCGGACGGTTCCTGCGCGGCCGGGCCGCGTGTGGCGTGCACCGGCGCGTACCAGGGTGACGGCACGACCTGCACGGCGGGGCTGTGCGTGCCGCCGTTGTGCGCGGGCGACATGGACTGCGACGGCGCGGTTACGTTCGCCGACATCGACCGCTTCGTGGAGGCCCTTAGCGGCGAGTCGTTCTGGACGCACGCGCCGTGTGCATGGCTGAACGGCGACTGCAACGGCGACGGGGGCGTGACGTTCGCCGACATCGACGCGTTCGTCGCGCTGCTCGGGACGACGTGTCCGTAGGCATTTGTCGCGTCAGGAATCTGGCGCGGCGCGTGGGCTCATGGCATCCGTGCGGTCCCGGCGCGGCGGGACTGGTTCGATCCCAATCCGGAGTGCTGGCCATGACTCTGCCTCGCATCTGCGCGAGGCGTGCCGCTCGCGCTGCTGGCGTTGGCGGGCGGAGCCCAGGACGGCCCGGATTTCCGCCCGCCCGCCGTACCCCTCGTCACGCACGACTTTGCCGGCGAGCTGGCCCACAACGCGAACCTGTCGCTCACGGCGATCCTCGCACTCGGCGCCTGCGCACGCTTGTGCGAGCGTGCCGGCAAGACCGACGACGCCGGCGCGTATCGTCGCACCGCCGAGCAGATGGCCGTCTGAGTGGCAGACGCTGGCGGACGACCGCGACCATTACCGGCTGGCATTCGACAAGCCGGAGACGTGGAGCCAGAAGTACAACCTGGCGTGGGAGCGCGTGTTGCGGCTGGGGCTGTTTCCGTCGGAGGTCGCGCGGCGCGGACTTATCTACTACAAGGCGAAACTCAACCAGTACGGGTTGCCGCTGGACAACCGCAAGGACTACACCAAACTGGATTGGTGCCTGTGGACGGCGACGTTGGCAGAAACGCGTGCAGATTTCGAGGCGTTCGTCACGCCGCTCTACAAGTGGGCCCACGAGACGCCGTACCGCGTGCCGCTGACCGACTGGTTTTCGACCGTGGACGGGAAGCAGATGGGCTTCCAGGCCCGCTCGGTCGTCGGCGGCGTGTTCATGCCGCTGCTGGCGGACGAGGCGCTGTGGAAGAAGTGGCGCGACCGCGCCCGGTAGGTCCGTCAAGAAACGCGCCGCGAAGCGGGCGTTTTCGCATCCCAGCGGCGGCCCGGACCGTACATAATGTGGCGCCGGGTGCCGCCGTGCTCGATGATTGGCGCCCGTTAGCACAAGGACGACGGATGCAGCGAGCCCTTCGATCGCCGGGGTTGCTGGCAAGCCTGGCCTTATTGAGCCTGACCGGCTGCGTGGCCCACCCGCGCGGTCCCCACGGCCCCTCGTGCGCCGCCATCGAAGCCGCCGCGAAGATCGACCTGTCCAGCCACCGGCTGATCGTGCTGCGGAACATCGCCGGTCGGCCGGAGCTGTCGCAGCACGAGCAGACCTACCTGGTCAACGCGATCTGCTTTGCCGGAGTGGGGGGCGAGCACGCCGACGCCCTCGTCGCGCTCATTCAGAACCCCTGCTGCACCGCGGAAACGCGCCAATACATCTCGAAAAACCTGCTGTTTGTCATGTACAGCAACGAGCGCCGCCGCGTGGCCGAGGAGCTCTCCAAAGCCGACCGGCAGGCGGCGACGCAGCCCGCGCCGTAAGCCTGCCTGGGCTGGAGAGGTCATTCTTTGCGAAGACCGTCGCGCAGCGCGCGATAGTCGGTCTTGCCGGTCCCCAACACAGGAATCTGCTCCACGCGGATGACGCGCGTCACGTTGTGCAGCGGCGAAAGCCCCGCGTCGCGAATCTGGCGATTCACCGTTTGCCGGTCCGCGTCCCGCGTCGTGAACAGCACGATCTCCGGCTGGTCCTCGCTCGGAGTTGCTTCCACCGCGATCACCGGCCCCTCGTCGGCTTCGGCTGCGTAATGTCGCTCCAGGACCGCCTCGATGGCCGGCAACGACACCATCTCACCGCCCAGCTTGACGAACCGCTTGAGGCGGCCGCGGAAGGTGAGCACACCGTCGGCGTCTTCGCTGACCAGGTCGCCGGTGCGGTACCACTGCTTCCCGGCGAATTCGACGAAGGGTGAGGCGGCAGTATCGCCGAGATAGCCCGGAAAGACGCAAGGGCCGCGCACGAGCAGCACGCCGACCGCCCCGGTGTCAGCCGGCTGGCCGGTGTCCACATCGACGAGCGCGTGTTCGAACGAGCGCAGGATCTTGCCGACCGTGCCGGGGCGCGGGTCTTCCTCCCGATTCACCGAGACGACCGGCGAGCACTCCGTCACGCCGTAGCCTTCGAGGAGGACCGCGCCCGGGCAGCGTTGGGCGAGGGCCTGGTAGGTCCGCTCCGGGCATTTCTCCGCCGCGTACACGATTAGCCGGAGCGAGGCGAGCTCGGCGCCGGTCGCGGCCCGGACGATGCCGCTCAAGAAGGTCGGCGTGCCGCAGGTCAGCGTGGCCCGGTAGTCGCGGATAAGGCGCGCGAGCACCCAGGCCTCGGTCGGGTTGGGGTGGTAGACCGCGCGCGCCCCGGCCAGCATCGGCAGCAGCATCGTGACCGTCAGTCCGAAGGAGTGGAACGGCGGGAGGAAGCCCATCAGGCAGTCGTTGCCGCGGACCGTGAAGACATCGAGCACGTCGCGGATGTTCGCCAACAGATTCGCGTGGGTCAGCGGCACGGCCTTCGGCAGCGACTCCGAACCGCTCGTGAGCAGGACCACGGCGGTGTCCGGAACTTGCACCCGCCACAGCGCCGACCAATTGGTGCGGCTGCGGATCGCGGCCCAGAGCTTCGTGGCACGCGAGACCTCCCGCGCGAGCATTTCGAGGAGGACGAAACGGTCTTTCAAGCCGGTCAGATCGATCCCCTGCGACTCGAGGCGGGCGACCAGGGGGCCGGCCGTGAGCACGTGCCGCACTTCGGTCAGGTCCAAAGCGTGGCCAACGTTCCGGGCGCCGGTCGTCCAATTCACCATCACGGGCACTTTGCCGGCGAAGAGCGTGGCGAGGTACGCCAGGTTAGCCGCGACCGAAGCGGGGAGCATGATGCCGACCCGCGCACCAGGCAGCCTTTCGATCAGCGGCTTCAACACCAGGATCGCCGCGATCAGGTCGCGATACGACCGCACGCCGCCGAGTTGGTCGGCCACGACCGCCCGGCCGGCGCCGGTTCGGGCCTGGCGCAGGAAGACTTCGGTGATCGTCTGCCCCGGCGGAAGCGCGAGACGCTGGTCGGGGCGGCGGCGCGACCATCTGGCCGGGACCGCCTTCAGCTCCACGGGCCGCGCGACGATCGCCTGTCCGCGGGCCGCCAGCATGACTTCGCCGACGGTTTGGAGGGCATCCACGTCGGCCTCGGGGAAGCCGAACTCCTTCGCGAGCCAGAGGACCAGCTCGGCCTTGGCGAGGCTGTCCAGACCGAGGTCCTGTGCGAGGCAGTCCTCGTCGCGCAACGACGCGGCGCCGCTTAGCCCGCGCAGGAACGTGGTCACCAATTGCCGCGTGGTTTCCGGGACTTCGCTCAGCGCGCCGCTCACGCGGCCCAGTTCCGGACCCGGCAAGGCGCGCGGCCCGCCGCATTCCCAGCGCGTGTACGGCACGTACAGCGCCTCCGGCGCGTCCTCGTTGTAAAATCGCTCCAAGTGCGCGTTCAGCTCGTTCCGGCCGGCGTGTCTGGGCAGGTCCGGGGGCTCGAACAGATCAATCGTGATTTCGCGGCGCGGCGAAAAGAAGAGGAAGTTCCGCAGAAGGGCCCATGCCCCTTGCTTGAGGCAGCGGGCGACGTTAGGGACAGAGCCACCGGCCAGGCTGAAGCTGCTGCCCCACAGGCCGCGGGTGCGGACGAGCACAATCCGGACATCGGGGACGGCACGCAGGATCGTCTCGACCGCGCTGTTGCCCCGCAGATCTTCGAAACGCGTCCGGTAAACGTGGCCGGCGGGATAGAGCAGCAGGTTCTCGCCGCGCTTGAGCTCGTCCACGCACTGCTGGATGACGGCCTCCACCTCGGCGCGGACGCTGGGTCCATACCGGCGCAGGTCGGGCAGCGGGCGCGCGCCGCAGCGGCGCGCTGGCGGCGAGGATGCGCCGCTCCCGCCCCTCGACGAAGCGCGCCGCCTCAACCTTGCCGCGCANNGAGCCAGCGGACGAAGAAACGGTCGATCTGGTCCTTGTCGGCCAGCGCGCGGGGGGCGAAGGGGTCGCGGAGGCAGGCCATGACGATGATCGGATCGAGCAGGGCGGGGTGATTCGGCAGGAAGAGGATTCGGCGGGTTCCGCGGCGCAGAACCGCGGTCCGCCCACGCACGCGCACGCGGTATCTGAGCCACAAGAGGAGTTGCACGGCGTTGCGCAGGAACGCGTCGAGCATCGTACGAAGTCCGCAGCGCGCCCGGACACGCGGAGGTCAGCGGCCCGCGGCCGCGCGGGCATGATACCGGCAGGCGCGGCCGGGCCGGGCGGCGCCGGCCGCATTTTTGTGTGGCGGTGGAAGGGTGCGCCACGCGCGCTATACTCCAAAGCAGACGAACAACGCGCGGGCCGGCGAGAATGGAATCTGGGGGTTGGCGGTGCGCGCTGGGCGCGCCGGAGGCACGCGAAACGGGACGCGTGGCGACCGTCGCGAGGTGTAACATGCGACTCGGCAGAGCAGCGGCGTATGCGGTGTTCGCGACCGTGTATCTGGCGGAACATGCGAACGGCACACCGATCCAGGGACGCGACATCGCCGAAGCCTGTGGAGTACCGTGCGGACACCTGCTGAAGATCTTGCAGCAGCTTGTGCGGGCGCAGGTGCTGACGAGCGAACGGGGACCGGCGGGTGGGTTCGTGTTGCGCAAGCCCGCGCATGACATTTCGCTGCTGGAGATCGTCGAGGCGATTGAGGGGCCGATCACCGGTGACCTGCTGCTGCGCAGCGTCGCCCCAGAGAAGGAAGCTGCCCGGCTGCGGCTGGAGCAGACCTGCCGTGACGTGGCGGACTACGCCAAGACGCTGCTCACGCGGACCGTGGTTTCCGACCTGGCGGGACTGGTGGCCAGCCCGGTCGGGGCGCGGGATTAGCCTGCCCATCCTTCGATACCGCATCGCGGGAGGCTCCGATAACTTTCCGTGCGCACGCTCTCCGCGCGTTTGTTGTTGATTCGACGCGTGGAATCCGCCAAAATACAACAGACTGTGAAGTTACTGTCCAGGTCCCCAACGATGTGAGGCGGAAGATGAGAAGCTCCCGATCGGCTGCCTGGTGTGTTGGCGTGTCTGTGGTCCTCGGTGCGCTGGCGCTCGCGGCATCGGCGGGCGAAGTCGTCGTACAAAACGACTCCATCTCGGGCGGCGTGGCGGTCGTCGTCGGAGATTTCGTGCCCGGCGAACAGGCGGGGGCGCGCCTGACTTCCACGTGCAACGGGACCATCGTGGCCGTGCAGATTCTCTGGCTGGAGGGCACGCCAGGCCACGGCGAGAGCCTCGAAGAAGCCATCCACATTTACAACGGTTCAACGTTCCCGACGCCGGGCGCGGAGTTGGCGTTCCTCGAGGGCCCGGTGATGACACCGGGATACTGGAACGAGTTTCGCTACCTGGACGAGGCCGGGACGATCCCGCTGAACGTGGCGGTGACAAACGGCCAGCAGTTCTACGTGTCGCTTGAATTCGCCAACCCAACCGACGTGGGCGGCGGCGGCCCGAGCGTCGTGCGGGATACAAACGGTTGCCAGGCCGGCAAGAACGTCATCGACGCGGGCCCGGGCACCTGGTACAGTGCTTGTCTCCTGGGGGTCCAAGGCGACTGGGGCATCCGCGCCGTGATCCTCTGCCCCGACCCGACCGGGGCGTGCTGCTATACGAACGGATCTTGCGCGGTGCACACGCAGACCGAGTGCACGGGCGGCGGCGGAACCTACCAGGGAAACGGGACGACCTGCTCGCCGAACCCCTGCCCAGCTCCGAGTGGTGCCTGCTGCTCCACGGACGGCTCGTGCACCGTGACGCTCCTGGCGAACTGCTCCGGCACGTGGCAAGGCGGCGGCACGACCTGCACGCCGAACCCCTGTCCGCAACCCACCGGTGCCTGCTGCCACGCCGACGGGACGTGCGTCAGCGGCGTGACACAGGCGGCCTGCACGACGCAGTACGGCAACGTCTGGTACAACGGCCAGCCCTGTGCGCAGATCACGTGCACGGCGCGGGGCGCTTGTTGTCGGGCCGGAAGCTGCCTGACGCTCGTGACGCCGGCCAACTGCCAGGCGATCGGCGGCGTGTACGCGGGCAACGGCACGAACTGCGCCGACAGCGTTTGTGTCGCCGGGGCATGCTGCAAGGCCGACGGCACGTGTCTCCAGAACTTCGGGTTCCAGTGTGCCGCGCTGGGCGGGACGTACCACGGCCCGGGTACGAGCTGTAGCCCGAACCCGTGCCCGCAGCCGCTGGGGGCGTGCTGCTTCGGCACCTTCTGCCTGTCAGATCAGTACAACGCGGATTGCACGAGTGCCGGGGGAGTATGGGTCGGGGCGCTCACGACATGCGAGCCGACGAATCCGTGCGCACCGCAGGGTTGCAAGGGCGACATGAACTGCGATGGACGGGTCACGTTCGCCGACATCGACTTGTTCGTCGCGGCGCTGAGCGGCGAGTCCGCCTGGACGCATACGTGCCCGTGGATTAACGCCGACTGCAACAGTAGTGGAACGGTCAACTTCGCGGACATCGACCCGTTCGTGGCGCTGATCGGGACGACGTGCCACTAGGCGCCCCGCGCGAGGCGCAGCGACACGCAGACCCATTCGAATGAGGGCGCCGAGACTCGAACTCGGGACCCACGGCTTAAAAGGCCGTTGCTCTACCGACTGAGCTACGCCCTCAACTCATTCGAGTATATTGGTTTGTGCGAGTATTGGCCCACTGAGCCTGACCAAGACTCTATACCCAGTGTCCGACCTTCAGAGCAGCGGTTCAGACGACCACGGCCCGGATTTCACGCATAGGCTAGTCGCGCCCCGCGCCCCGGTCAAGGAACATGCTGCGATCGTCTTCGCCGCTGGCCTTCGTGCCCACGCCGAGTGAGTGTCCGCTGTTGGGTCGCCAACGCCCGGACGTCGCTATTTGCTGTGGGCAGGCGGTCCGTTCGCAATCATCCCCGTTTCAGCACAGACTTCCGGCCGCGCCGCGTGCTGCACGAGGCACGACTGGATCGTGCCGATCAACCGTTTTCGGTCGATCGGCTTGCTGGCGTAGTCGTCACAGCCAGCGCTCAGGCATCTCTCTCGATCCTCGGACATCGCGTGGGCGGTCAGGGCGATGATGATGCCCGTGTAGCCCTTCTGCCGCAACGACCTTGTCGCGTCGTATCCATCCAGCACGGGCATCTGCATATCCATCAGGATCGCGTCGAAGGCGGCACCCTCCTCCCAGGCGGTCAGTGCCATCTCGACCGCGACTCTGCCGTTCTCGGCGACCACCACCTCCGCGCCAGCCTTGCGTAGCACGGCCGAGAGCAGGCGCTGGTTGTCGGGTCCATCTTCAGCCAGCAAGATCCGGCATGTCGGCAGCATTTGCTCGCCGGCCGTACCGGAATCCGTCTCGGCCTTGACCGTGATGACGGTCGAAAGTTGGTCCAGGAAGGCCGTGTCTTCGAGGGGCCCTGTCGCGATGGTGACGCGAAAGGTGCTGCCTTTTCCGGGGCAGCTCTCGGCGGTCACGTTACCGCCCAGGATGTTCGCCAACCGGCTGGTGATTGCCAGCCCCAGCCCGGTTCCGCCAAACCGGCGCGTGGTCGAGGCGTCGGCCTGTGAGAATGGCTGGAACAGCTTGCTGAGCTGCTCCGGCGTCATACCGATGCCGGTGTCGATGACCTGGAACTGCAACATGGGCTCGCTGCTGCCGCCGGAATTCGCGGCGGCCGGCAGGAACTGCGTGACGAGGCGAACGCTGCCAGTCTCGGTGAACTTGATGGCGTTGCCCACCAGGTTGATGAGGATCTGCTTAAGCCGCGTGGCATCGCTTTCGATGCATTCCGGGATCGGCCCGACGAATTCGGTCTTGAAGCACAGGCCGCGGGCGTCGGCGCGAACCTGCATGAGCGAGGCGATGTCGGCCACCAACTGGATCACGGAACAGGACGTGCGTTCGGCCTCCAGCTTGCCCGCCTCGATCTTCGACAGGTCCAGAATGTCGTTGATGAGTCGGAGCAGGTGGTCGGCGTTGCGCGAGATGGTCGCCAGATGCTCCTGATGCTCCTGGTTGCCGAACTCGCACTGGCGCGGGCAGCCCTCGACGACAAGATCGAGGTATCCCAGGATCGCGGTCATCGGAGTGCGGATTTCGTGGCTCATGTTGGCCAGGAATTCGCTCTTGGCCAGCGTGGCCTCCTCGGCCGCCGCGCGTGCAGCCGCGATGTCCTCCATCATGTTGATGGCGGCCACCTGCATGTCCTCGAGTCGTTCTCGATCGCGGGCCAGCTCACCTTCGCGGACTTCCGACTCCCGCAGCTTCTCCGTCAGCTTCCGCCCCAGTTCCTGCTCCACCCGGGCCTGCTCTTCAAGCCGCAACAGGATTTCTTCGATCTTGATGAATTGCTGCACCACGAGCTGCGCGGTGATGTCCGAGGCCCGTCGGGCAACGCGAACCTCCTCGCGGAGCATCGCGTTCTCCTCCAAGAGTTCGGCCGCCGGGCGCTCCCGCGTCATTGACATCATGCCCGCGCTCCGCAGGCCGGCGCGGCATGTTGGCGCGCCGCCTGGTACCCTTCGGCGGCAATCGACAGGCACAAGTCGGCCGCGGTTTCGATCGTCTCGCCCTCGGGAATGCCCTCGATTCCGACTACCCAGATCTCCGGGAGCGGACCTTCGGACACGCGCCGCAGCGCACGGAGCAAATACGCCAGCCCGGCCGAGTGGTCGTAGATCTCGGGGGCGTTCTCTTCGGCTTCGTCGGCTGTGAGGACGACAACCCCGCCCCGTGATCCGCCGGCCCGCACCGCGTCCACAAATACCACCCGCTCGGTCTGTTCGACAAAGCGGAGCAGATCGAGTCCGGCCAGCGCGCCGTCGATCACCTCGATGTCCAGGGGCCGTTCCATCCGGGCCAGGCGCTCGTAGACCAACGGTCCGGCAGCATCTGCCGCGCTGTGGCGGTTGCCGACACAGATGATTCGCTTCACGCTGCGCCTCACAAGGGCTGGCGGGCCAGGCTCCGCCCACGGTGGAGGGCGTGTACCGTGCACACCAGGCACGGGTCGAACGACCGGACCACGTGACCCAACACGACCGGGTTTGCCGGGTCAGCCACCGGCGTGCCGATCAGCGCCTCCTCCCATGGCCCGCGGACGTCATCGGAGTCACGCGGCGAGCCATTCCACGCCGTGGGTGTGATGATCTGGTAGTGTTGGATCTTCGCGTCGGCGATCTTCACCCAATGGCCCAGCGCACCGCGGGCGGCCTGCGTGGTGCCGATGCCCTCCCCCTCGCTGATCGCCGGTGTGGGGATGTAAAAGGTGCCATCGGGGGTGATCTCGGAAAGCCACTGCTCCATGGCCGGCATCAATTCCGCCGGCCGGACCAGGCGCGCCAACTGACGAACAAAGGCGTTGGGCCCCTGCGCCAGAAAATCCAAAAAGAGCGGATGCCGCGCGATGACCATCTCGGCCAGCGGACCCGTCTCGGCCGGCAGGCCGTCGTAGCGCGGCGCTTTGGCCCATGAGTATTTCTGGCTCTCGGCGCCGGTGGCATAGGGCTGCGTCTGACCTGCGGACGGATGGCGGCCGCCAGCGTAGTCCACATACCAGGAATGCGCCACGTGTTCGGCCACCTTCGCCTGGTCGAACGCGCTGACCTCCGAGCCGCGGGCGAATCCGGCGGGGATCAGGTAGTCAGTGGCGCCACCGCGGCCGCGCACCTGTGTGTCGGGCGGCAGGTCGAGCTGCCCGAAGCTGAGGAAATTCCCGTGCCCGCGGCCGATGTGGTCGAGACCGATCTCGCGGGCGAAGCGGATGAAGAAGCCCAAGTCGCTGTCGCGGTGTGCGGCCGACTCCTCCAGCCAGCCGTCCAAGCCGGCTTGGCTGCGGACTTCGCGCCAGCGCTCGATCGGGCATCCCAGAATCCGGGTTTCGTACCAGGAGCGGTAGGCTGCCAGGAGGTGTCGGCACTGCAGCAAGTCAGCGAGGCTGGGCACGGTGGCTATGCCGCCGGGCACCATGTACGACGAATGCGGCCACTGCCCGCCGAGGATGGCGACGATCTCGAGGACCCGCTTGGTCTGACGGATCACCTCAATCGCCGTCTCGCCCTTCAGCGGCGTGTAGCGCCGGCAGGCTTCCTCGAAAAGCGGCCGCTCCCGGTAGGCCGGGTTGGCGAAATCGGCCGCGAACGTCAGGAACGTCTGGCGTACGTCGCTTTGGAGCGACTCGGTCGTCAGCGCCAGGTTGCGGACACGGACAGCGTCCGGGGGCGGCTGGATGCCGGCGATTGCGTCCAGGGCCTTCGACGCGGCGGTCAGATGCGCAGTAGTGCAGATGCCGCAGATGCGCGGCGTAATCACGAGTCCGTCGAGTGGGCCGCGGCCGACCAGGATGTTCTCAATGCCGCGATACATGGTCCCCGAGCTCCAGGCGTCGACCACGCGGCCGTCCGCCAGCTCGATCCGTATCTCGAGATCGCCCTCGACGCGGTTGAGCGGGATGTTCAGCGTCTTCTTCGCCGTGCAGCTCGTTGGGACGTTCAGTGTTGCCGTGGCCGACACGTTGTGCTTCCTTGTTGCTATACGCGGGTCTTGCGGTCCTTGAGCCGGGCCGGGGCGGCGGCGGCGGCCATGCCCTTGTAGGCCATGTAGTGTGCCCGGTCCACGCCGTCCGGGAGCTGTTTGGGAATCCCCTCGATGTTGCGCGTGTAATAGAAGGGGTACGGTTGCGGGAAGTCCGGCCGCGTGCAGCCGAAGCACGGCACGCCAACGCGCGTCTTGGAGCTGCGCCGGTTCCACAGCACCTTGTTGCACGGGCCGTAGGCCAGCGGGCCGTGACAGCCCATGTGGAAAAACAGGCAACCCTTTTCGCCGAAGCTCTGGTCCTCCACACGGTACTCGTGGTATTCGTTTCGCGTGCAACCCTGGTGGACCAACAGGCCGTACCAGGCGAGTGGCGCATTGAACTCGCTGAGCGGGATCGCCTGTTTACAGAGGAGGGCGGTCAACGTGTTGGCCACCACGTCGCAGTGGCAGGGGCAGCCGGGCAGATTGATGACCGGCAGGCCGCTGCGGGCCGTGAACGTGGCGCCCAGGAAGCCGCCTTTTTCCCACTTGAGGAACTGGACGCCGCACGCTTCCACGGCTCCGTCAGCCCCGATCCCGCCGAAGCTGGCACACGTTCCAACGGCCAGGACGAACCGGGCCTGACCGGCGAGTCCCGCGAGCAGGTCTTTCTTGGGGTGGCCGGCGACCAGGTCATACATGCCGGTGCCGCCCGGGCCGCGGATGATGGTGCCCTCAATGCACAGCACGTCCAGGGCTTGTCGGCCGGACAGGATGCGCTCGAGCAGATTCTGATGCTCGTGGGGGCTGCGATCGGAAAGCGAAGGGTGCCACAGGATTTCGACGTCCAGCCAGCGCAGGAGCTCCACAAGGTCTGGGGACTCTGCTCCGAGCAGCGACATCGTGTCCCCGCCGCATCCGCCGCACTGGAGCCAGTAAAGCGTTGCCGACATAGCTGCTCCTGTTACTGGGCCGCGGACGCGGGAGTCGACGCCCTGAGCTCGGCTACCTTCTGCGGGACCTCGTATTTCCGGCCGCGCCCCAGCGTATCGAGCAGGTCGTTAACCTCTCGTTTCAGGTCGACCATTCGCCGTTCCCGGTCGGTGGTGTTGGAGACCAGGACCTCCAGACGTCGCTTCGCTTCGGACAGCTCGTTGACGCGCCGCTGCAGTTCTTCTTCAGCCCGCTTGCGCTCCGTGATGTCGACGAATGTCTCAAGCAGACACTTGCGCCCGTGGAGCACCATGGCGTTGACCGTCTTGAGTACCGGGACCATTCCCTTGGCGGCATTCAGCAGCACGTGTTCGCTGTGGTCCACACTGCGACCGAGGTCGGTCACCGGGCAGCACCCTTTCTCAGCCGGACAAACGTGCTGATGACACTCATGTCCAACGACATGCTCCCTGGCCGCCCCAAACATCCTCAGCGCGGCAGAATTGGCCTGAAGGATCATGTGGCTGTCCGCGTCCAGGACCAGGACGCCAGCGTCCACGGAGTCCAGAATCGTGTGCAAACGCTCTTCGCTCTCCCGGAGAGCCGTCTCGGCCCGTTTGCGCTCGGTCGTGTCCTGGAAGGTCTCGATCGCTCCGACGATCGCCCCCGTCGCGTCGCGCAGCGGCGCGGCCGTGAAGAAAAGCCATTTGCCCCCCTCCCCGAAATTCGGGAAAAAGACTTCGATCTCGCATGCCCCAGGGAGTACGGCGGACTCGGACTGGTGGGCGCCGTAGCGTTCAGCGATCTCCGCTTGCGGCCGTTGATCCACCACCAGGTCCGCAAGCACGGGCCGTTGGGCCGCATAGAAGGCCCGCCAGGCCTCGCGTGTACCGATCATCTCGTGGGCGCGGACGCCGGTCAGGTTCTCGCAGGCCCGGTTCCAGTGGATCACGACATGCCGCCGGTCGATCACGAAGAGCGGGATCGACGTGCTCTGGAAAACCTGGGACAGCGCTTCCCCGCTCCCGCATAGTGCTTCTTCCCGGTCAAGCCGCCCCCGCCGCAGATGCTCGGATGTCTGCCGCTGAGAAGGCGACCGGCCAGCCCATGGTCGGCTGCACCAAGTCGAGAGCAACGTCATGGCACAGCCGCCCAACAGTATGGCATACGGCCCGCGCCAAGGGTCCAACGGATGCTCAGCGCCCCCGTGGCGCTGCGTCAGTTCCTCGACAATCCAGAAACAGAATGTGCTGAAGGCTAGGCCCGCCGCGAGGACCACCACCGGCCGAGCATACGCCCGGACGGACCGTGCCGGGCGCTCCAGGAGTGCGCCGCCCCCGGGGGTGCCACGCGTGCCCGACTTCAGATCATTGACGTTTCCGTTCATCGAGTTCGCTCGGCTCAAGTGCATTCGGCTTCCACGGGGGTTGGCGCGGCCCCGGGTGACCTGCGCCGCGGGCTCCCCAATCCGCCGCGCTCGGCAACGGACGGGCTGTCACCAACGCGACCGTCCCGGGCGCAGGCAGATGCCGAGGGCGCTGGTCACGCGCCCGCCATGCGTGGCATGACCCAGAACCGCTGCACGCCTTTGTGTCTTATCGGGCGACGTACCAGCCGCTATGAGCGGCCAGGCACGAATTGCCTGCCGCGAGGCCCCCGTCCTTCGCCATTACCTCCTGGTCACTAACGGACGCCGCGCCCGGAACCGTTTCCAGGGGGCCACCGACTTCTGGCGGGGTCGATTGCCAAGCTGAAATGTAATGCAGAGCAACGGGATCGTCGCCCGCTGCCTGTCTGGGCGCCGGGACCCCTGGCCCGCGGCGGTTGGCATCCCATTTGATCAACGAGCAGTTTGAATTAATCACGGTTGTCGCGGCAACCGGAGACGCTGCTTCATGCGATTCGCTGCGCCTTCCAGCGGCCATGGCGCGCCGGGTTCGCACGCAGCCGCGGGGCCTTCGTCCAGTTCGCCCTATTCGCTCGACGTCAGAGTGAGCTGCATCCCGGGCGCCGGCGGCGCGGTGACCGAGCAGGGCAGAATGAACCCGCCCGCCGACGTGCCATCCGCCGCGACGAGCACCGCCACGCCGATGGTCCGAGTCCCGGCGACAACGGCCAGCGGCGTTGCCAGGGGCGGGTCTGCGGCGACGAGTTGGACGGTGATCAGCGTCTTGTCGGTGACGGTCGCGATGGTCCCCAACGCGGTGGCGGGCCGGGGCGGCGGACGAAAACGCAGCTCATCGCCGACGTGCGGCTCGCAGGGGGCCTCACCGGGCCTGGGGACCGGCCGGACCTCGGCATAGGTCGCCTGCACGCGACGGATCTCCACGCGGCCCAGCGCAGTGCCATCGCGGTACACGGTGGCCTGCTGGTCTACGGACAGGCCGTCGTTCTCGCCGGCGTCGACGAGCAAGCCGGTCGCGGCGGTTTCGAAGACGCGTGCGGCGAAGGACCGCTGCTCGATGTCCGCCGTGGTGCGGATGAGGACGTCGTCGCCGACGCGCAGCGTCGCGGGCTGGCTCGCGGCAGGGCGAGTTTCAGCCGTGGTGGGCTGACTGCCGGAAGTCCCGGGCGCGGACGCCTGGCCGGTGCTTCTCGCCGTCGCGAGGGGCGTAAACGACGCGTACCCGAAGCGGTCGTCCTGTCGCGTGACGACGCCGTACCCGAGGTAGCTGCTGTCGCGCAGATAGTCGCAGTGCGGCTCGGGCGGGCAGCGCACGCTGGGCGGCAGCGCGACCCAGACCACCGGGTTGCGGTCCACCGCCTCGATGAACGAGACCGCCGAGGAGGCGGAGCCGGTGCGTGTCTCGCCGGGCGAGGGCCACAGGGCCACCGTGCCGCCGGCCTTCAAGCGGAGGTCCGCCACCAGTGGGACGACGGCCCCGAAGCTCATGTCCGGGCCGACGAAGCGCAGGTCGATTCGCGCGGCGGGCTGTCCGCCGATGCGCAGGAGGCACGTATCGCCGGTCCACAAGCCGAGATTGCGTCCCCCGTGCAGCCAGACTGAGTGGGCCGCTGGTCCGAGGGAGTCGATTTCGAGGTTGAGCATGGCGTGCGGCGGCCAGTCGACGAGTAGCGCGGCCACGAGATCGCCAGGCGCGAGATAGGCCCGCAGGTCGGCTTGAGGCTCCAGCCGGGCGCCCGTGTCGCGAATCTCGAAGGTCGCTTCCTGGGGAGTGGCGCCAGCGAGGGTCGCCCAGGCGCGCGGCTCAACGCCAAGACAAAGCAGCAGCTCCGAGCCGGCCGGCAACGCCAAACCGGGGGGGCGCGCGACCACGATATGTCGCGCGCTCCAGTCAACGTGCTGGATTTCGAGTCGGGTAAGCAAATCGGCAGCAGGCGTGTGTGGTGCGGAGAGGGCAAGCAGGCACGATCCGAGCGTCACACCGGCGACGACCCGGAACCGGTTTCGGGATGTCCGCATGATTCTCATCCGTTGGATGAGGGGTTGGATGTCCTCGCATCGCGATCGTCCCGGCACGACGCGACAGGATATTCGCGTGCCCCGAAGACGTGCAAGACGTGTGTGCTTGCCGAGCCGGTTCGGGTCGAGATAAAAAACATGCGAGGCGGCCTGCTTTCGCCGGTCGCCTCGCACGTCGGAGGAGGAGAGGCACAGTCTTGTGGGAGGTTCTCGTTCATTAAGGGGTACGACCGGTTCGGCGGTCGGTTCGGCGGTGCGGGATTATTATTCACAAGTTATGTTTGGGTAGTAACTTGCGCGAACTTGTGCGTCCGTCGCTCACGCGTTGCGGGGCGGCCGTGCGCGGAAGAGTGCGCGACTTTGGCCAAAACTCGGGGGGGGCGCGTTGCCGCAGCGAGCGGGCGGGCTATACTGTCGATTGACATGGCGTCCGCGGGAAAGTGCGGACGCGTGGCGCAGGTGGGGAGGAGGCCGTGAGGGAAGTCGCTTCGTAATTGATCTTCTTGCAGCGGGTTGGCCGTCGGGGCGGTGTGGGCCGCTGGGGCGGTCGCGACAATGGCTGAAAAGATGTGGCGGACGCGAAGCTGTCGTCGGCAGCATAGCAGAAGTGGAGAGCGCTGATGAACGCGGATGACCGTACCCAGAATCTGTCGCAAGCGCTTGCGCAGATCACGAGCGGCGCTTTCGTGCTCACGATCCGGGACGCTCAGAACGGCCCGCAGGGGATTCTGCTCTCGTTTGTGCAGCAGGTGGGCTTGGCGCCGCCCCGGATCGTTGCAGCGATCCAGAAGGAGCGGCCGATTATTCCTCTGCTGGAGCGGACGGGGGCCTTCGTGCTCAACATTTGCGCGGAGAGCGATCGCGGGCAGCTAAGCCGGCTGGCCGAGGGGCCGGCCGAGATGGCGAAAGTGCTCGCGGAGCAGGGTGTCCGGCAGACGGGCCCCGGCGTGGTGCTGGAGTCGGCCTGCGCGCACGTGGTCGGCAAAGTGAGCCAGCGCGTGGACATCGGTGACCACTGGCTTTATATTGCCGACGTCGTGGAAGGGGCAGCCGTGGCGGGTCGCAGCCCCTTGGTGCACGTTCGGCGGAGCGGATTGCGGTATTAGACGCGGACCGGCGGTGGTGAGCCGGGGTTGGGGCCGGGCGTTGGCGGGATAGCAGGCACCGATCGGCTCGTTCTTCCTCCGCTGTGGAGGAAAAGTGCGGGGTTGTGTCGTGCGGCACAGCGCGGCGGGCCAGTGCGGACGACGCGGGTGACCGGCGTAGCGCGGCCGCCAATCGGCGGCGCGGAGGACGTATGGTGCAGATGTACAACCTGCACAACCATACTCCGTTCTCGGACGGAGCGTATACGATCGACGAGTTGTGCGAGGCGCACCTGAAGTGCGGCTGGCCGGTGGCGGGCATCGGCATTACCGACCACCTGTTCGCGACGCCGTCTTCGCGCGAAGTCCACAACGAGAAGGAATTCGACCGCGTGTTCGGCAAGGAGGCCCGCAACTACGTGGCGTCGGTGAAGGAAGCGCGGAAGCGATGGGCGGGCAAGCTGCAGATTCTGTGCGGGTGCGAGATCAACTGGCCGCTGAACAAGGGCCAGCTCGACATGGCGCGCAACATGCTCACCGGCATCGACTACGTGCTGTTCGAATTCGTGGACTGGGCGGGGCTGACCACGCTGGCGAACCAGGCCCGGCGCTGGCCGTGCCCGGTCGGCCTGGCCCACTGCGACGTGCGCGTGCAGTTTCCGAACACGTCCCTGGACCAGGTGGTGCGCACGCTGGCCAACGCGCGAATCTTCTACGAGGTGGTCTCGAAGCTGATCCCGCTGGGCGAGCACGAGGCGTGGTTCAAGGTCGTGCCGAGCCATCGCGTGTACGTCACGGTCGGCACGGACACGCACGACGACCTGGAGTGCCTCAAAGAGCTGCCGCAGATGTACGAATACGTGGTCAGCCACGGCCTGGAGCAGAAGATTCTCATCCCCTCGATCCGCGCCGAGACGCCGGTGCCGGTCGCGCCATAGCGCCGGCGTTCCGACGGCAATTACCCTGCGACGTCGGTCTTACGGGCGGCCGTAGTGCGCCAGCTTCCAGCCCCGGCGGCGCTCGTGGGCGTCCTCCGCCCGGCGGGCGGCG
>PMMM01000088.1 GCA_003162245.1 Phycisphaerales bacterium | reverse complement strand
CACTGATAGTATTACTCAGGAATCGAGAGAAGCAGGGCCAAGCGGCGAGAGTGTTGGCGGTAGGCGGAGATTGGCGGCAGGTGGCGGAGAAAGTCAGAAGGCAGAAGGAAGAAGTCAGAAGTGGGCAGCAGCGGCGGCGAGAAGTTATACTGGGCGGCGCACCTGCGGCCGGGCTCGCCGGGCACGGGTTGGGGGGGCCGCAGCGCAGGCGGAATGCGAACATGGCGTGAACGTACCGGTGCGACGCCAACGGCAACCGCGTGTCGTCCGCCATCGCGCAGCGACGAGGCTTGGTGGCATGTCGAGGGTGGAGCGAGACGGCACCGTGGCGGCCGGAGCGTGAGCGGGCTGTTGGCGAGCGGTTTGCGAGAGTACCGTCGGAACGCTATACCGAGGCACCATGGCCGAAGCAAAGCACAAACCGACGCGCCCTACAGGATCATCCAAGGTCAATTCGCCCCGCGGGCGAAAGGACTTTGGCGACTACAGGCACGACGGGGCGACATGGATCACGCTCGCGACCGGGGAATACTACCCCGACATCCTGCCGGAAGCCTGTGAGCTGTATAAGCCGGTCCTCGTGCTGTTCGGCCAGATCCTGAAACGCTCGGAGTCATCGACGGCGCTGTTCGTGAACATCTGCGAGTTGACCGAGACATGGATGCGGGTCCAACTTGCGCGTGTGTTTCGGAAGTACGTGAGCCCTACAACGCCGGTGGAAATGCTCAAGGCCAAGTCGAAGGCCGAGGCGATCTGTGACCAGTTCGGCGCGGGGTTCCGGCCGATCCACGAGGTGCAAAAGGCCTTCGCGTCGCGGCCGATCCCTGACGAAGCGCTCTGCGCGATTCTCTGGGAGTACAAGGACCGCGGCAAGAAGGGGTATGACCTGACTGAGAGGTTTTTCGGCATGATCCGCGCCCAACTCCCGGGATACACGATCACCGGGCCGGAACGGGCCGGTCGGGACGTCTTGCTGGGGACCGTGTGGGGCGATTACCCCAAGCCCGACCGGCCGGCGGATTTCTTAATCCAGCGCGGGTCCGAAATCCTCGCGGTCGGCTTCGCTCGGTACGACAGTGACCGCGGCGGCGCACAGGAAGACGACCGGACAGGCGGCTATCGGGACTGCGCGAGCGAAGTCCTCGGCTTTGCGGCTGGCAAGCGTCTAAACAAGCTCAAGGTGATCTTTCTCAACGACGGCCCGGGCTTGCTGCTCGGCTCGATGTGGGCGGACTACACGCACCTTGAGCACTCGGGGAAGGGCAGGGTTAGGGTCGTTACGCTGCGGATGGTGCCGGAGCGAATCACGGCTCAATGGCTGGAGAGTTGAGCGATGGCCACCGGAGTACCGTCAAATCGACGCGTGAACAGGGAGGCGTATTCGTTGCAGTACGCCGGCAAGCTTGCACGCGCTGACGTGCTCGCGCTCCCTGCTGCCGAACCGGTTGAAATCCCCATTGCGAGCGAAGCGGGGCGACTGTTCCAGGGCGACAATCTGCCCGCGCTGCTGTGGCTGCGTTCCCAGCGGGGCGTGCGTGGCAAGGTTCGGAGCGTCTATATCGACCCGCCGTACGCCACCGCGATGGCGTTCGTCGATCGCGATGGCAACCACGGGTACGACGATCACTTGGCCGGCGCGGAATACGTGGAGTTCTTGCGGCGGAGGTTCATCGTGCTCCACGATCTTCTCGCCGCGGACGGGTCGATCTTCGTGCATCTCGACCAGAACATGATCTTCGAGACGAAGATCCTCATGGACGAGATCTTCGGGCGCGAGAACTTTCGCAACCTCATCACGCGGAAGAAGTGCAACACCAAGAACTACACGCGCAAGTGCTTCGGGAACATATCCGATCATATCCTCTTCTACACGAAGTCGGACGAGTACGTGTGGCACCGACCGTACGACCAGTGGTCCGACGAGAAGATGGCGGAGGAGTACCCGTACATCGACGAGAAGTCGGGGCGGCGCTACAAGAAGGTGCCGGTGCATGCGCCCGGGGTCCGGCGGGGCGAGACCGGAAGGCCGTGGCGCGGCAAGCTGCCGCCGCAGGGGAAGCACTGGCAGTATCCGCCACGGAGACTCGACGAATTCGATGCTGCCGGCGAGATTTACTGGTCGCCGAATGGCAACCCGCGGCGCAAAGTGTTCTTCGATGCGAGCAAGGGAATCCCGGCGCAGGACATCTGGATGGACTTCAGGGATCCGCACAATCAAAACGTGCTGATAACCGGCTATCCAACGGAAAAGAACTTTGATTTGGTGACTCGCGTCCTCGCCGCGACGACCGACCCCGGTGATTTGGTCCTCGACTGCTTTTGCGGATCGGGCACGACGCTGGAGGCCGCCGCTGCACTTGGTCGGCGGTTCATCGGCATCGACGCGGCCGATGCCGCGATCAAGGCCACCGTGAAACGTCTCCGTGAGGGGCGCGGGCCGATGGGCGATTTCGTCGGTGTCCGATCTCGCAAGAAAGAGACGCAGGAGCCTCACGACCTCTTTACGCTGGCGGCAGCAATGGCGGCACCCACCTGAAAAAAGGGTGAAAAGGGGGGCGAAAAGGGGGACAGCCATGAACGGCATTAACTTAAGCGGCATCTTTCGGCCGCCGCGGGGCTTGGCGTAGCTTCGCGCGGGGTTGGGTCATCAGGGAGTGCTCCGGCGGGCGGCGTTTGCGGACGTGGGGGTCGTAACGGCCGGGACGCAGCGAATTGACCCACAAGTCCGCCGGCGCCGTGGCCGCCAGCGGTCGGTCGTGGTCGTGGAAGGAAGCGTTTTGCTCCGCGAGCCCCAGCGGTGGTCGCGGACGACGCTCCTGGCCGGTCGCGGCGCGGACAGGAGCGGTTGCCGGCGGTGGCCAGACGCGCAAGCCGTTTGTTCGTCGTCATTTGTTCGTGCCACCAAATCTAGTCACACCCGCCGTACCTCTGGCCGCCACGACCGCCACCGGCCAGCGCGCACCGCAGAAACCCGGGAAGCGTTTCCTCCGGGTCCAATCCAAAATCCCCAATTGGCTGTGAACGGCGCTCGCGCTGTGCGTCCATGGCGTGCACTACGGCTTCCCGACCTCGACCCCCAGCGCCGGGTGCAGCACGTGCTGCCCGAAGATGTTCTCAAAGTCCACGAACAGCTCGTGCCGGCCCTCATGCAGCGCCTTCGGCAGGCTCACGTGCACTTGCCGCTTCCCCGCGTCGAACGTGTAGTGCGCCGGCTTCCCATCCAGTCGCACAACGACCGCCGCCGCCGAAATCTGCGTCGCGTCCGCCCCCCAACCGCCCCGCGACCCGAGCCCGTCGTCCAGCGTCACGACCACGTCCTGTCCTGCCCGCGCCGCCCCGGCCTGCGCCAGCGCGATCCGCGGCAAGCCCGCCTGCGCCCACCGCGCCAGCCCGAGAAACAGCCCGTACGCCTCCCGCCGGTTGTACGCCGGATCGCGCAGCCGCGCCTCTTCCTGCGGGTTCGAATGAAACGATGCCTCCGACAGCACCGCCGGCACCTCCGCCTCCCGCAGCACCGCCAGCCCGTTCTTGTGCAGCACGCGGTCGCTCAGCACGGCACACTCGATCTGCTTGTCCAACCGGAGCGCGTCATCCAGCCCGGCGAGCAAGTACCGCGCCGCACACAACCCCGCCGCACTCTGGTCCGGCGCCGCGTGATAGAAGAGCGTGGTAAAGTTGGGCCGCGGATCATTGTCGGCGTTGTGGTGAATCGACAGCAGCAGATCCGCGTGCCGCTCGTTCGCGACCGCCGCCCGCCGCCGCAGGTCCTCGTCGTCCGGCAGGTTCAGGCTCTCCTCGCGCTCCCGCGTCAGCACCACCCGCGCCTCCGCCGCCTCCAGGAACTCCCGCAAAAACAGCGCCACGCGCAGGTTCACCTCCGCCTCGCGCAGCCCCGTCGGCCCCCGCTTCCACGTCCCCCCCGGGTCCTGTTGCCCCACGTGCCCCGGATCGAGCACGATCGAAACCCCCTTGAGAAACCGCGCGTACGGCGGAATCGGAAAAACCGGCGGCGGCTGCTCCGTCCACGAATAGGCCCGCGGCGGCGTCTTCACCGGATCCGGCGGCCCCGGCAGCACAGGCGCCTGCCCGCGAACGGCCCACACCGCCGCCCCCATGCCGGCCACGCCGACCAGCACGCCAAACCAGAACGACACCGTCCGGCGTCCCACGCGCCGCAGGCTTCGCCTCAGGCCTCGTTTCCGCGTTCCGCGTCTCGGCATAGATTCCCACCAGCATTCTACGCTTTCGCGGCGCGGCGCCCACCGCCGGCTTTGTGGCGCTGCTGTCGCGGGGTACACTCTCGCCGTGCTCCAGCGACGAACGACTCGGGAGGCCGTATGACGACCGCCCTCGCCCTGACCGCCGGCGTCGTGCTCGGCGCCGCCCTAGTGCTCGCGATCCTCGCTCTGCGCCGCCGCGCCGCGCAGGACCTGGCGCGCCAACTCCTCGCCCAAGCCGACATGCAGCGCGTGCAGGACACGCAAGCGGTGGTGGATCGCGTCCAGGCCGTCTTCGGCGAGCTGTCGCGCGCCGCGCTTTCCAGCAACAGCGACCAATTCCTCCGCCTGGCCGGCGTACAGCTCACGTCGCAGGCCAAGCAGGGCGAGGCCGCGCTCGACGCCCGCAAGCAGCTCATCGACGAGACCGTCAAGCAGATCGCCGGGAAGCTGACCGAGGTGAGCACGCTCCTGCAAACGCTGGACAAGGACCGCCGGGAATCGCAGGGCGCGCTAATCCAGAAGCTCGACCATACGACGAAGGCGACACTCGAGCTCCAGGGCACGACGGCCAAGCTGCGCGAGGCACTGGCCAACCCGCAACGCCGCGGGCAGTGGGGCGAGCGCATCGCCGAGGACGTGCTCCGGCTCGCGGGCTTCATCGAAGGCGTGAGTTACGAAAAACAGGCGGTGTCCGCGGCGGGCAGCCGCCCGGACTTCACGTTTCCGCTGCCGCAGGGCCGGCACGTGAACATGGACGTGAAGTTCCCGCTCGCGAACTACCTGAAATGCCTCGATGTGCCGGACGGCCCGGCGCACGACCAGGCCGTCAGCGCGTTCCTGCGCGACGTGCGGACGCGCATCAAGGAAGTCACGACGCGCGAGTACATTGACCCCGACGCCGGCACGGTCGATTACGTCCTCGTGTTCATTCCCAACGAGCAGATCTACGCCTTCATCCACGAGCACGACCCCGCCCTGCTCGACGACGCCATCCGCCTGCGAGTCGTGCTCTGTTCGCCGCTGACGCTCTACGCGTTTCTAGTTGTCATACGGCAGGCGGCCGACAACGCGCGCGTGGAGGAGGCGTCGCGGGAAATCCTGGGACTGCTCGGGGCGTTTGGCAAGGAGTGGGCCCGGTACACCGAGCTGATGGACAAGCTGGGCAAAGGTCTGGAGCAGGTGATGGACCAGTACGAGGCCCTGACCACGACGCGCGCTCGCAAGCTCGAGCACCAACTCGACAAGATCGAGGCCCTGCGGTCCGAGAAGCAGATCGCGCTCCCGCCCGACGCCGACGAAAGCCGCGCGTAGCCGCGCATCCGAAAACTACCAGGACACGGCGCGGGCCGACGCTACGACCGGCGGGGCACGCGGGCCGCGACCTGTTTCTCGAACGTGTACGCTTCGCCGGCCGCGTCGACAACGATCGCGTCGCCAGGAGCGAAGTCGCCACGGAGAATGCGCTTGGCCAGCGGGTTCTCGATCTGCTGCTGGATCAGGCGTTTGAGCGGCCGGGCGCCGTAGACGGGGTCGTAGCCGTCGGTCGCGAGCTGGTCTTTGGCCGCGTCGGTCATCGTCAGGGTCATTCCGGCTGAGGACGCGCCCGTGCTACCCATGCCCATCCCGGCCAGGCGCTGCTGGAGCAGCGCGACCTGCCGATCGACGATGCCGCGCAGGTCCGCACGCGACAGGCGTTGAAAGACCACGACCTCGTCGATGCGATTGAGGAACTCCGGCCGAAAGTGGCGTTTCAGCTCCTCGCGGACTTTGGCTTCGATTTCGACGTCCACGCCGGACGAGGCGTCGGCCGCGACGTTGGCGATCAGCTCGCTGCCGATGTTGCTCGTCATCGCGATGATTGTGTTACGGAAATCGACCGTGCGCCCGTGACCGTCGGTCAGGCGGCCGTCATCGAGCACCTGCAAGAGCACGTTGAACACGTCGCGGTGCGCCTTCTCGATCTCGTC
>PMMM01000248.1 GCA_003162245.1 Phycisphaerales bacterium | reverse complement strand
AACTAAGCGGAATGCGTATTACTGGCAAAGTACCCAAACCCCGTTACCCGCGCTCTGGCCATACACGACTTCGTCGCTGGCCGCCTGAAATACGCCCGCGAAGGCGGCTGGGACCCGGCCCCCGTCGTCCTGGAACGCGGCTCCGGGAGCTGCTCGGAGTTCAGCTTCCTCTTCTGCGCCCTCTGCCGCGCCACGGGCCTCCCGACGCGCTTCGTGGGCGCATCGAACGGCCCCGCGGCCGGGCGCCGCGCCATCCTGCCCCACGAGGACACCGTCTTGCACCGCTGGGCCGAAGTCTATCTTTCGCCGTACGGCTGGGTGCCCTTCGACGCGACGGCGGACCACGGCGAGCCGCCCAAACGCACCTTCGTGGGGACCTTCCGGCCCCGCGTGCTGATCGTAAGTAAACGCGACGCCGGCCCGCCGCTCGGCCAGTCGTACGTCGTCGCCAATGACCACCCTCGGAATCTCGAGCGGAAGCGCGCGTTTGTCTGGACGCGCGGCGCCCGTGCGGCGTTCGAGTGTGCAACCGAGTTGGCGGCCGCGGGGCACCACGCCGAGGCCGACACGGCCTACCAGGAAATCGTGGAAAAATACAAGGGCAGCCGTTGGGCCAAGGCGGCCGAGCAGCGCGTGCAGACCAAATAGCCTGCACTACCGGCGCGTCCGACCGCAGCGAAGAACCAGTATCGGATAACGCCTCGCATGTCGCACCCCCAACAGGTCCGCGTGGTCGCCGTCGATCAGGCCGGGTTGATCGACCAGGACCTTTCGTACGGACGGTGCGCCCACAACCTCCGCGGCTCGCCGCTGAATGGAACCTGCCCCGGCTGCAACATGCCGCTCGTGGGACTTCAGGCCAAGACGCCCCCGGCGCCCGAAAAGCTCCTGGACGACGCCGGCACGGTCATCGCCGACGTCTCCTGCCGCCGCTGCGGCTACAACCCCCGCGGGCTCGCGCGCGACGGCCGCTGCCCCGAGCGCGCGACGCCCGTCGCGCCCTCCGTGCACAGGGACCTGCTGCGCTACGCCGAACCCAACTACGTCTGCCGGATCGCCTGCGGCAATTCCTGCATTTGGGTGGGTCTGATCTTGGCTCTGCTGTCCTCCGGCCTGCTGTACGCCGGCTATCTGGTTGCGTCGGCCGCTTCGCCGCATTCATCTTGCTTCTCAGCCTCATTGGCCTGCTCCGCCTCCACCACCGCCTGCGCAAGCCCCTCCGCAAGCAGGCCGACCTCGCCGCGGCGCACTGGCACAACGTCGAAGTCCTCGTGGCCGCCCCCCCGCCTCCTCAACAGTGAGCCTCGACGGTCCGATTACACCATACGGTATGGCACTCTCAATCCGCGCGCCCAACAAGCCGGGATTCGTGCTCGCCGCGGCGTTCGCCCTCCTCGTCGCGGCCCGAACGCTCTGCGCCGACACGCCGCCGCCCGCGACGGAGGCCTCCGTCCCCACGTCCGATAGCGACGGCTGCGTAAAGGTCTTCGACTTCAACGAGCGGCCGGCGGGGAACTACGAAGACACGCCGATGTACTGGACCAAGCTGGCGGGCGCAGGCCTGCCTGCGTATTCGGCGGGTCAGTTCGACGACTCCGTCGGACACGCCGCCCCGCCGTCCTTTCGCTTCACGTTGCGCGGGGGCAGCATCGGCTACGAATACTCCCGCGCCGACCTGGCAATTGAGCCCGGCGCGGATTACGTGATCGAGACCTACATCCGAGCCGAGGGTCTGGAGCACGCTCGCGCCCTGGTCACCTGCTACCTCGTCGACCACCTCGAGCAACGCATCCCGGGCAGCGAGCGGATCAGCGGGCTCGTTCGCTCGGACACGCCGGGGGGGCCAACCTGGCAACGCGTCGAAATTGCGCTGCCCGGCCGGTTCCCCACCGCCCGCGCCCTGCGCTTGCAGCTCTGGGTGTTGCAGCGCTACGTGTGGCGCGAGCCGGACGAGACGGTCGTGGACCCGATCGTCCGCCAGGACGTCCAGGCCCGCGTCTGGTTCGACGACATCCGGATTCGCCGGACCGCCCGCCTGAACCTGACGCTGTCCAGCCCCGGTGGCCTCGTCGTGCCGGGGGCGACGGAGTCGTTCCGTCTCGAGGCCCAGAACGTGGCCCACGAGGCACTGTCGGGCGAGTTTCGGATTCTCGACGCGGACGGCGAGACGCGCGCTCGCACAGAGTTCGTGGTCGGACCGGACGCCACCGAGCAATCGGAACAGCCCGTGCCGCAGCTCCCCCCGGGACTGTACGACGCCCGCGCCACGCTCGGCCGCGCGCAGCAGCCCGCGCTGGAGCGCTCGCTGCACTTCGCCGTCCTACCCCTCTTGCCTGGCCCCGAACCGAAACGTCTGGACTTCGGCGTGGACTTAGGTCCCTGGCCCGACAGCCCCACCGCCGGGGCGCTCGCCCTGCTGCACAGCCTCGGCTGTGGGGCCGTCAAGGTCGCAGTGCCCCTGCGCGACGCCCCGCTGACCGACGAGGACACCGCGGAGCTGCGCCAAATCCGCGATCTGGCCCGGCGACTGGCACTCGACCAGATACAGGCCACGGCCGTGCTGCTGCCGCCCGCGACGGCCGATGGGCAACACGGCCGCGCCTCCCTCTGCCGCTGGGTCTCGGCCAACGACGACTGGGGCACCCGCGTCGGGCCGACGCTCGCGTATCTCGGCGGCGACGTCTCGTCCTGGCAACTGGGCGACGAAAGCCAGGAGCTTGCGACGACCGACCGCTGGACCGCATCGGCAGTCGCAGGCGTGCGCGAAAGGCTCGAACGCGTGGTCGCGGCGCCGCAACTCGTCGTGCCCCGCTCCGTGCTGGATGCCCAGCCGGCCGCGGCATTCCTGGGGGCCGCCGAGCCGAAAGCCAGTCGGGAGGGCGAGGCTCCCGCCGAGCCGAACGAAGGGGATGTGGCCGCGCCGCTCCGGCTCGGCCCACAGTCCGCCCTATCGTTCTGGGTACCGGAGATGGTGCCCGCGCGGGCGTTGCCCTGGGAACTGGCCTTTTGGCTGCAAGCACAGACCGATCAAAGCGGCGGCGCCGTGCCTGCGCAGAGTTGGCTGAGCATCGGCTGCGCGCCGGACGACGAGCCACCGTCGCGGCAACAGGCGACCGATCTCGCCCGCCGGATCGTCCTCGCCCGGGCCGTGAACCCCGACCGGCTCTACGTGCCGGCGCCGCTGGAGTGCGCGACGACCAGCGGTACGACGAGTTGGCAGCCCACCGCCGCATACATCCCATTGCGCACACTGTTCCACTGTCTCTCGGGCCAGCGCGCCAGCGGCTCCTTTGTGCTCGACCTCGATAGCGTGGCGATCCTGTTTCGCGGCGACGAGCAGAGCACGCTGGTCGTATGGTCGTGGGAACACCGCCCCGCCGGCGCGTCGGTCGAGCTCCATGCCGGAGCCTCGGCAACCGCGATCGACCTGTGGGGCACGGTTGTGCCGCTGCAACACGACGGCGCACGGGTACGGGTCCCGCTCTCCCCCATGCCGCTGATCGTCACCAATGTGAGTGCGCCGTTGCTCCAGTTGCGGGAGAGCTTCCGCGTGGAGCCGGCGGTCGTGCAGTTGCACGACTCGGGTCCCCTGCCGGTCCTTACGCTACGGAACGGCTATCTGACCGCGTTGAGCGGCACGATCGCGCTGCGTCCGCCGCCCGAATGGGATGTGTCGCCGAATCCGATCCCGCTCGAGCTGGCCCCCGGGGCCGCGCTCGAGCAACCGCTGCACTTCATGCTGCCGCCGCGGCAGGTGGCATCCGGCCAGCAGCTTGGCGTGGACGTGCACGTCGTCCAGCCGGACGTTTTTGACATGCACTTCGACGTGCGGCTCGAGATCGAGCTGAAAGGCATCAGCCTGCGGGCTGATGCGCGCTGGGAGGGCCACGACCTGGTCGTCGAGCACGCGCTCCAGAACAACTCCGACCGGCCCGTGAGCTTCAACGCCTTCTGCCAGCCGCCCGACGCGACCCGCGCGGACGGCCTGTTTCTGAACGTGCCCCCCGGCGGCAGCCGAACGCAGGCGTATCGCTTCCCGGCCGCTCAGCGCCTCGCGGGGCAGAATCTGTGGCTGGGAATCCGCGAGATCAACGGAACGCGTACGCTGGATCAGCTTGTCGCCGTCCCACCCTGACGCGAGAATACAATCACATAGCGGTCCGCCCGAAGGTGGACCAACGTTAAGCCGTGGTCCGTCGTGCGCGGGCTGCCTACGGCGGGCGGCGTGCGCTTGTGCCATTGACCGCGCTGCCGGTTGCCTGACCCCGTGGGGTGCGCCACCGGCCGCGAGAAGACTCTATCTGCGATGGTATCTTTGACCAACAATGATCCCGGCGCGGGACCCCCGCCCCCCGGGAACACCGGCGGCGGGGAGAGCCCGCGGCGCGGACGCCGGGACGGCCCGCCCACGCGGATCGTGCGTTACGGGGCCATGTACTGGGTCGGAGAGTTCACGCACAAGCCCAGCACCGTCCTGGGTTGGGGCACGCGCGTGGTGGTGCAGACGGAGCGCGGAATTGAGCTGGGGGAGTGCGTCGGACCGCCGTGCGGGACGTACCCGGGGAACCTCACGCCGGACCAGATCGACTGCTTCGTGCGGAATTGCGGGCTGGACTTTTGCCAGCCGCGGGCCGGACGCATCCTGCGTGCCGCGGACGATCAGGACGTGAGCGAGCACCGCCACCTCAACGCGCACGTGCACGAGGACATCTCGCACTGCGCCGAGCTGGCGGAGCATCTGGCGCTGGACCTGAAGATCGTCACCGCCGAACACCTGCTGGGCGGCGAGCGCATCGTGTTCTACTTCCGCTCCCCGACCCGCATCGACTTCCGCCAACTGGTGAAGGAGTTGGCCCAGCACTATCGCACGCGGATCGAGATGCGGCAGGTCGGGGCGCGCGACGAGGCCCGCCTCGTCGCCGATTACGAGATTTGCGGGCGCGAGTGCTGCTGCAAGAACTTCCTCAAGAAGCTGCGCCCCGTCAATATGAAGATGGCCAAGCTGCAGAAGTCGACGCTCGACCCCAGCAAGGTCTCCGGACGCTGTGGGCGCCTGCGCTGCTGCCTACGGTACGAGCACGTCGGCTACGAGGAGCTCGCCGGCCGGCTGCCGCGGCCCGGCTCGCGCGTGGACACCGCGTTCGGCGCCGGCACTGTGGTCGACCGCCATGTGCTGACCCAACTGGTCGCCATCCGCACCGACGACGAGCGTGTCGTCACCATCCCCCTCGACGAAATCCGGGCCTTCGACCTGCCGCCCGCGCCGCCGAAGCCCCCGACCGACACTGCGGGCGCCGGCGCCGGTGCCGCCGCCTCCGCGGAG
>PMMM01000176.1 GCA_003162245.1 Phycisphaerales bacterium | reverse complement strand
CCTGGTGACATGTCGTCGTCGCCCGCACAACGCCGCCCATCATGTGGACGGGGAACACCAAAACACATTCCAATTACGGACCCAAGGCGCGCTTGCCGCCGAAATAGGCGGTTCTAGCCGCCTTCCGCGCCCCCGCTGTGCGCCCGCGCCTCCGCGTGTGGCGCGGATGCGGCGCCCTGCTCCGACTCACGCTCCGCTTGCCGACGGCCACGGTTTCGCCGCACAGTTCGCCAACCGGGCGTTTGGTTCGTTGTGCTCCACCGTCCGCCCCGGAGGTCTGGTGCTACAGCAGCGATTTCAGGGTCGTGACGACGTAGTCGACGTCGGATTCGGTCAGGCGGTTGTGGGCCGAGCCGCGGGTGGGAACGTGGAAGACAGAGAGCACACGCTTGGGCTTACCAAGAATCCTCGTCCTCGTCCGCCGCGGATTTCTTGGCCGGCTGGGTGGCGGCGGCCTTGGCGTGTTTCTGCTCTTCGCAGAACGGGCAGATCGCGGGCATACCCGGCAGGACGGCGTACCACCGGCGGCAGTCCTTGCAGAGCGTCGCGCGGTAGACGGTCATCTGCCCGCATTTCTCGCACTTGAGCGGCCAGGCCTTGAAGCTCATGGGCTGCCGGGTGGTATAGCTCGCGCGGCAGGCGGGGTTCGTACAGGCGACATACAGCGTTGCGACTGGGGTGGCCGGCTCGACGCGCCGGTCGCCGCCGGGCGGCGCAATCGCCCCCACGAGCCGCGTCACGGCGATCAGGATGATGACGAGGACGGCCACAAGCACGGCGATCTGCGTGAGCGGGGAGCGCCACAAGGCGGCGGGCTCCTGTCGAAAGCCCTCCCGCCAAGTCTGCCAGCGGTCCGGCAGTCCGGCCAGGTGCTCCCGCACCGCGTGCGGGAGATTCGCGATTCGAGACGGGCGTTTGTCGCTCACGGGCTACCTCCGCGTCGGCCGATAACGCTCGGCGGCTCGGACTGGTGGTGGCCGCCCGCCATTATGCCACGCCGGGGCCAGGGCACCACATTTTTCCTTTTGACAACGTTTGGGGGGGCCGTACAATGCCGAGTCCGGCCGGTGGAGCCGATCCGTCTTTGAGTATGCGCCGGCAGTGTTGACTGCCACTTGCTCGTCAACGCTGCTGTAGCTCAGCCGGTAGAGCGCGTCCTTGGTAAGGACGAGGTCATGGGTTCAATTCCCATCAGCAGCTTTTTTTGACGCGACGGGTCGCGACCGGGCGCGGAGTTGAGGTTAGATACGAAATTGGGACGGTGGCGATAACGGGCCACCCCGGGTGACTATCCCGCCCGGGCGACGAGTGGAGAGCTTCAATGGCCAAGGGTGTTTTCGAACGAACCAAGCCGCACGTGAACGTTGGAACGATCGGGCACGTCGACCACGGCAAGACCACGCTGACCGCGGCGATGACTGCGGTGCAGGCGGCCCGTGGGCTCGGTACGTACAAGTCCTACGACGAAATCGCGAAGGCCTCGGAGAAGGACGGCCGCCGCGACGCGACCAAGATCCTGACGATCGCAACCGCGCACGTCGAGTACGAGACCGAGAAGCGCCACTACGCGCACATCGACTGCCCGGGGCACGCCGACTACATCAAGAACATGATCACCGGCGCCGCCCAGATGGACGGCGCGATCCTCGTGGTCAGTGCGGCGGACGGGCCCATGCCCCAGACGCGCGAGCACGTGCTGCTGGCCCGGCAGGTGAACGTGCCCGCCCTGATCGTGTTCCTCAACAAGGTGGACCTCGTGGACGACCCGGAGCTGCTCGAGTTGGTCGAGATGGAAGTCCGCGAGCTGCTCACCAAGTACAACTTCGACGGCGACAACATCCCGGTCATCAAGGGCTCGTCGACTGACTGCCTCAAGGCCGCGTTCGCCAAGAACGAGGCCGGCTACAAGGCCATCGTGGAGCTGATGGCCGCCCTCGACGCCCACATCCCCGAGCCGGTCCGCGAGCAGGACAAGCCCTTCCTGATGCCGGTCGAGGACGTGTTCAGCATCAAGGGCCGCGGCACGGTCGGCACCGGGCGTATCGAGCGCGGTGCGGTCCGCGTGGGCGACACGGTCGAGATCATCGGCCTGCACGCCAAGAAGGACTTCAAGACGGTCATCACCGGCGTGGAGATGTTCAACAAGACACTCGACTCCGGCATCGCCGGCGACAACGTCGGCTGCCTGCTGCGCGGGGTCGAGAAGCAGGAGCTCGAGCGCGGCATGGTGCTCGCCAAGCCCGGCTCGATCACGCCGCACACCAAGTTCCTCGGCGAGGTGTACGTGCTGACGAAAGAGGAAGGCGGGCGGCACACGCCGTTNNTGCGCTTCGCCATTCGCGAAGGCGGCCGGACGGTCGGCTCGGGCGTCGTGACGAAGATCACGGAGTAAGTTTGGACGGGCGAGGCGCGCACGGAAAGCTGTGTGGCTCGTGTGCCGCGAGGCGCCCTTTGCCGTTGACGGCTCGGATCAAAGATGGCCAAGGCACAAAAACGTGAACGGGTCTGGCTGCAATGCACGGAGACCGGCGATCTGAACTATCGGACGTCGGTCAACGTCCTGGGCGGCGTGCCCAAGCTCGAGCTGTTGAAATACAGCCCGCGCTTGCGGCGACGGACCAAGCACAAGATCAAGCGGAAGTAGCGGTCCGCGTGCAGCCCCCGGTTTCAGCCCGGCGTCCGCGTTCTTTTCGCTGCAAGCGCAGGGCCGACCGCGGAGAGCTTGTGAAGGAGCGTAGCTCAATTTGGCAGAGCAGCTGATTCCAAATCAGCAGGTTGGGGGTTCGAGTCCCTCCGCTCCTGATCCGACCTGAGCCGCGGGCCCGGTTGGGAGCGCGGCGAGTCGAGTCCAACGTGGCGTGAGATAAAAGCGAGAGCAGTGTGGCAAACGCGATCGAGGGACAGTCCGAGACGTTCGACGAGCAGCGGCCGGAGCGAGCCGAGCGGCCGGAACGCGCGGCACGTCCGAGCGGCGGCCCGTTTCACGTGCTGAAACCCGGGCAGGGCACGCGGCTGCGCTGGGGCACGGCGCTGGGGGCCGGCGCCCTGGCGCTGGCCGGAGGGCTCTTCATTCGGGAGCAGATCCAGCTCATCAACTTCGGCGAGCAGTACGACTTCATCATTCGCACCTCGATCTGGGTTGGCCTGATGCTGGCCGCGTTCTACGGCATCTTCGCGCTGGTCGGCCGCAACGAGAAAATCATCGAGTTCATGACCGCCACCGAAGGCGAGATGAAGAAGGTCAACTGGTCCACACGGCGGGAAGTGTGGGGGGCCACGAAGGTCGTCATCGTCACGGTGCTGGCCCTGGGATTCATCCTCGCCATCGTCGACCTCGCCTTCATTCTGATCTTCAGCGCCGTCGGCGTGTTGCGGATGAACCTCATCGAGAAACTCTTCAGCAGCGGTGGATCATGACGAGTGCGGCGGAGCACGAGGTCGCGCACGAAGGCACCGGGCCGGAGCCGGACGTGGAGTCGGTGGTGACGCCCGCCGGCGGGGAAGTCGTCCCACCGCCCGCGCCGGCCGCAGCCGCTCCAGCCCACGGACCCGAAGAAGTCGCCCTCTGTCAGCCCGGGATGAACTGGTACGTCCTGCGGGTAGCCTCCAACAAGGAGGACCAGGTTCGCGAGGCGCTGGAGCGCAAGGTCAAGATCGAACAGCTTGAAGGCCGCGTGGGGCGGGTCCTGGTTCCGACCCAGCGCGAGAAGCGGATGCGCGGGGGTACGGCCCGCGTGTACCACCGCAAGCTCTACCCCGGCTATGTGTTCGTGGAGATGGCCACCGACGAAGACGGCCGCATCCCTGAAAACGTCTGGTTCGTCATCAAAGAGACGACGGGCGTCGGCGACTTCATCGGCTCGGGTGGCAAGCCCTCGCCGATGCCGCTGGACGACGTCAGGAAGATGCTGGCCGCCGCCGTCAAGCCTGAGGGCACGCCGACGCTGGCGAACTTGGCGTTCAAGCCGGGCGACAAGGTGAAGGTGACCGAGGGTCCGTTCGAGAACTTCGAGGGCACGGTGGACGAGATCAACACGCAGAAGGGGACCGTGCGGGTGATCGTGGCGATCTTCGGCCGCCCGACGCCGATCGAGATCGAATACTGGCAGGTGGAGCAGTTGTAGCTCCGGCCGCGGCCTTGCGTCATGGGCCAGGCGGTGCCTGCCAGGCGTTGGGCGTGCTAGGCGGCGGGGCAGCCCCCTGGAAAGTCGCCGGCGATTGTACTATACTGGCGGTTCTTCGTGCCGTGCGGACCCGCGGGTGGGCCGCCGGCGACGGGTGAACGGTAGGAACGGACTATGGCCAAGCCCATCATCGCGAAAATCAAGTTGCAGGCTCCGGGCGGCAAGGCCACGCCGGCTCCGCCGGTCGGTCCCGCGCTCGGCCAGCACGGCGTGAACATCGGGCAGTTCGTCGCGCAGTTTAACGAGCGGACGAAGAAGATGGACGGCATCACCTGCCCGGTCGAGATCACCGTCTACAAGGACAAGACGTTCGAGTTCGTCGTCAAGAGCCCGCCGGCCGCCGTGCTGCTGCTCAAGGTGGCCAAGCCGCTGGACGCGACGCTGGCGATCGTCGAGAAGGGCTCCGGCGAGCCGAACCGCCACAAAGTCGGCCGTGTGACACAGGCGGACGTACGGCAGATCGCCGAGACCAAGGCCAAGGACCTGAGCGCGTTCGACGTGGACGCCGCGATGAAGATTGTGGCTGGCACGGCGCGCAGCATGGGCATCGAGATAGCGGAGTCGTGAAGAGTGAAAAGTGAAAGGTGACAGCCCCGGTTCGGATTGTCACGTCTCACCTGTCACCGGATACATTTTGAGTGGCCGCACCACGGGCCGTAGTAGTGGGAGCTTTGCGATGCGTTTTCGCAGCAAGCGTTACAAGAAAGACCAAGAGAAAGCCCCTTCCAAGCCGCTGCCCCTCGACGAGGGGCTCAAGCGCCTCAAGACCTACTCAAAGGCCAAGTTTGACCAGAGCGTGGACCTGGTCTGCCACCTTGGCATCGATGCCAAGCAGGCCGACCAGGCCATCCGCGGGTCGATCGCCCTCCCCAAAGGCATCGGCAAGACCAAACGCGTGATCGCGTTCTGCGGCGAAGGCGACGTGGCGGCCTGCAAGGCGGCCGGGGCGCTTGAGGCCGGTGCCGAGGAGCTGATCGACAAGGTCCAAAAAGGCTGGGCCGAGTTCGACGTTGCGATTGCCCACCCCTCGTTGATGGGCAAGGTGGGCAAGCTCGGCCGCGTGCTCGGGCCGCAGGGCAAAATGCCGTCGCCCAAGAGCGGCACCGTGACGCCCGACATCGTCACCGCCGTCAAGGAGTACTCGGCCGGCAAGGTGGAGTTCCGCAACGACGCCGGCGGGAACATACACACGGTTGTCGGCAAGCTGAGCTTCTCGGAAGAGGACCTCAAGGCGAACGTCACGGCGTTCGTGGACAACATCCGGCGGATGAAGCCGGCCAGTGCGAAGGGCCACTACATCAAGAAAATTTGCCTCAGCGGCACCATGACGCCCTCGGTCGAGATCGAGGTCGCGGCCGCGGCGGCGGAGTGATTCGACATGAGCAAGCAGGTCAAAGACATCCTTACTCGCGAGCTGGCGGCCCGCTACGGTGAAGCGACCAACGCCGTCTGGGTCGAGATGATCGGCGTGGACGGGATCGTGACCAACAACTTCCGCCGCGACTTGCGCGCCCGGCACATGAAGCTCGAGGTCGTCAAGACCTCGCTCCTGCAGCGGGCGTGCCAGGACGGGCCGATGGCCCGGCTGGCCGGCGCTCTGGGCGGGCCGGTCGCACTGCTCACGGGCGGGGAGACGGCGATCGACGCGGCCAAGGCGCTCGAGGAGTGGCTGCCGAAGTTCCCCAAGAACGCCGTGAAGCTGCGCGGGGCGCTGCTGGAGGGCGAGTTCCTGGACGAAGCGCAGGTCCAGGACCTGGCGAAGATGCCCGGCAAGCGGGACCTGCAGGCGCAGTTGGTTGCAATGGTCTTGTCGCCCGGCGGCAAGCTGGTTTCCGCCATCCTCTCGGGCGGCGGCAACGTGGCCGGCTGCCTGAAGGCGATGATTGACAAGCTTGAGAAGGACGAGCCGGTCGCGAAGGCGAGTTAAGAGTTGCGCGTAGCGAGTAACGAGCCACCGCAGCCGCTTTGCTCGTTTCTCGGTATCTGCGACCCGCTACTTTGAGATGATGCGTTCTGACTGCTCCGCGTGCGGATTAAAGGAGGCCAATGGGGCCTCCGCTATCAGGGCGATCAAGGACGTTTGCTACGGAGTATCACGCAATGGCAGAAGTTGACACCGCGATCAAGGACATCGGCGACAAGATCGCCGGGCTGACGCTGGTCCAGGCCAAGTCGCTGGCCGACTACCTGAAGGACGCATACGGCATTGAGCCGGCGGCGGGCGGGGCCGTCATGATGGCCCCGGCGGGCGGGGCGGCGGGCGCTGCGGCGGCGGCCGTCGAAGAGAAGACCGAGTTCAACGTGGTCATCAAGGCCGTCGGCGATAAAAAGCTTCAGGTCATCAAGGTCGTGCGCGCTGCGCGCGGCGATCTCGGCCTGAAGGAGGCCAAAGAGATGGTGGACGGCGCTCCCAAGACGATGCTCGAGGCCATCAGCAAGGAAGACGCCGAAAAGTGGAAGAAGGAACTCGAAGCGGCCGGCGCGACCGTCGCCGTCGAGTAGCCCCCCACTCCGGATCGTGGATTCACGCAGGAGCCCGACCGCCCGCCGGTCGGGCTCCTTTTGCTTTTCGACGGTTCCGCGTACCCTATTCGCAGGCCGGGGGCCCGCCCGGCGGTCTGCGGCGGGTCCGGCCGCGATCGTGGGCCCTGTAACTCAGCGGAGGACACGACCATGAAGCGTGTGCAGGTTTTGGCGTTGGTGTCGATATCCGTGGCGGGGTTGACTGGATGCATGGTCCAGGCCAGCCGTGACTTTTCCCTCACGGCCCCGTGGCAGAACTACGAACGCCTGGTGATCCGCAACAGCAACGGCCGTGTGACGTTGGCGGCCGCCGACGTGGCCGAGGTGCGTGTCGACGCGCAGACGCGCGTGCGGGCCTCCAGCTATCAGCAGGCCCAGGGCTACCTGAACCAGATGGAAGTGCTCGCGCGGCAGGACGACAAGGACGCCAGCACGCTGATCGTGGAGCTGCGCATCCCCGCGTCGCTGGCGACGCTCTCGCCGGGCAGCACGCTGAACATCATCGTCCCCGGACCGTGTGCGGCGGACGTCAACACGAACAACGGTTCGATCTCGGTCGCCGACATGCGCGGCCGCGTGGCCGCCCAAACCAGCAACGGGGCGGTCGAGGTCCACGACGTGGACGGGAACGTGAGCGCGATTACCCGCAACGGGCGGATCGTCGTGCGCACCGTGCGGGGCAACGTCGAGACGCGGACCAGCAACGGTGAGATTACGCTCCGCGACATCGTAGGCGCGTGCCGGGCCGAGACGGCGAACGGCTCGATCGAGGTATTCAGCAACGAGGGCGACGTGCATGCCGCGACGTCGAACGGGTCGGTCCACGTCGTCGCCACGCCGGCGGACGAGGGCTCGGTCGTCGCCACCACGAGCAACGGCCAGATTCGCCTGGCGTTGCCGCGGACCATGAAGGCCCGGCTGAGCCTGCGCGCGGGGAACGGCCACCTGAACCTCGATACGGCCGACGTGGTGACCGACATCAAGCGGCGGGAGCGCGAATTCGCACGCGGGACATTGAACGGCGGGGGCGCGGGCGAAATTCTGGCCGAGACGACGAACGGATCGGTTACGGTCGATTTCCGTTGATGCGGCGTTTACGGGAAGCGCGGCCGGCGCGCTAGATGCGCCGCAGGGCGTGAACCGTGGGCTCCTTCCAGAGGAACTCCTCGAGCTTTTGCAGGTGCTCGGCCGACCCGACGACGGTCACGCGCCCGTGCAGACCATCGCGCGCCTTGCTAACCGAGTAGGAGCGGAGCCGTGCGCGGGTCGTGCTCATCAGGCGTTGCACGAGCGCATGCACGTCGACGCTCGGTTCCAGCTCCATCTCGAAGACGGCCACGACCCGCCACTCGTTGATGCGGCCTTCGACTAACCCGAGCCCGAACAGCACGCCGCTGGTGAGGAGCGTGCCGGCCAGGCCCAGCGCGAACTCGCCGGCCCCGAAGGCCATCCCGACGCTGGCGACCGCCCAGATGGTGGCGGCCGTCGTGAGCCCCACGATGGCCCCGCGAAACTGGATGATCGCACCGGCCCCCAGGAAGCCGACGCCGGTCACGATCTGCGCCGCGATGCGCGTGCGGTCCACAGCGGGGCCCGTGGACATGCGGACCGAGATCAGCGTGAACAGCGCCGCCCCGAGGCAAATCAGGATGTTCGTGCGAAATCCCGCCGGCTTGTCGGCCAACTCGCGCTCCAACCCGATCAGCGCCCCGGCCGCCACCGCCGCCAGCAGCTTCGCGATCTCCGTCCAGAACTCGTCCATGACGCTCCCAGCTCCTGTCGCAACTTGAATGCGCCGCGCGCCGGCGGTACACTCGCCGTGTGGTTAATACCACCGCGGTTCCCGTAGCTCAACTGGATAGAGCGTTGGCCTCCGGAGCCAAAGGTTGCGGGTTCGAGCCCCACCGGGAACGTCGGCCGGTCACGCGCCGGCCCGTGACGCTTCGTGGGGCAGGGGGTTAATAGCGAATCTCGAACCGCGCCTCATCGCCGCGCGCCGGCACCGCCGTCCGCGACGCACTCGCAATACACCCTTCGAAGTGCCGCGCCACCGCCGCCAGGAAATCCTCCACGTCGCCGGCCGCCCCCTCGGTTTCCAGCTCGACCCGCCCGTCCGGCAGGTTCTGCACGAACCCGACGACAGCGCGGCCGCGCGACAGCTCCTGGGCCGTCGCGCGGAAGCACACGCCCTGCACGCGGCCGGAGTACAGCACGCGACAACGAATCGGCCCGCGGCCGGCCGCCTCGGTCATGCTAGCCGCCCTTTTTGCCTTTCTGGAGCACCGCGTGGCGCTTCCCGGCCGTAAGCTCCAGCCGGTCCAGCTTGAGGCTCACCGTGTACGACCGCTGCCCGCCGGCCTGTGGCCGTAGCAGGAGCTTGAAGCCGTTGAAGTCGTACGTGCCTTTCTCGTTGTTCGTGACGCCTTCGATCGTCGTGGTGGCGCTGTACGTGCCGTCGCCGCGGAAGGTGGCGTTGTCGATGCTGAAGACCTGCCGGTTCGGCACCGCGTCGGTCAGGCGCCAGTCCCCGATGATCGCCCCCTGGCAGCCGGTCAAGCACAAGAGCAGGCCCGCCGAGCCGAGTATGACTGCGGCGCTCCGCAGCCGGCGCTGGACCGTTACAAGGCGCGTCGAAGCTCTCATATCGCCTCCGGTTGGCTGGGCCGCAGCTTCCAACACGAGCCCATTATCGCCGATTGTCCGGCCTGCGCGAACAGGGCCGGCGCGACGGCGGCGGAAGGTGCGCCCGGCTCGCAGAGTTGTGCCACCGCCGCTTCACGGAGCAGCCGGGCGGGATGCCGGCCGCCAGAATCCGCCCATGTTGCCGGAGTTCGCGTTCCATCCGTAAAACGCCTGACCCTGGCGGTACAGGTTCAGCCGGGCCTGGACGGCATCCAAAAGCTCGCGGGGCCCGCTGGCCGCGACGAGGTTCTGGACGAGTTGGGCCGTCTTGACGGCCTGCGAAAACTGGCCGTTGGCCGCGTAGGCCGCCGCCAGCGTGTCCAGGATCGTCGGGCTGGGGCTGGCCGATCCGCGGGCGGCCTGCTCAGCCAGAGCGACGGCTTCGCTCGGCCGGCGGACGTCGGCATCGGGATGTGTCGCCAGGATCCAGGCCAGGCAAGCCTGGGCGGATGTGTTCGACGGTTCGAGGTTCAACACCGTGCGAAAGTGCTGGACGGCTTCGCGGGGTTCGTTGGACAGGGCCAGCGCGATCGCCAGGGTCAAATGCGCATTCGGCCAGCGCGGCTCGAGTTGCACGGCTGCGCGACCGTGCTCGGCCGCCTCGGCAAAGCGGTCCAGCATGACGAGGGCCGCGGCGCAGTTGTGGTGGGCGAAAGCCTCGTCGGGCTTGAGCCGGAGAGCCTGCTTGTAGTGGTCGACCGCATCCGCGACTTCGTCTCTCTTCGACAGAATGTTCGCCAGGTTGATGTGCGCGATCCAGGCGTCCGGGTTCTTGGCGAGCGTGTCGCGCCACAAGCCCTCGACGTGCGTGTAGTCTGCGCTGCGCCGCCAGGTCGTGGAGCCGAGCAGGGCCAACACGCCGACCGCGAGCAGCGGCGCGCCGGCCACCCCGCGCTTGCCCAGGCGGCGCAACTGCGCGGCAGCCGCGGCGACCAGCAACGCGATCAGCCCGGCGCTGGCGAGATACTGGAAATGGTCGGCGACGTACGAAAACCGCATCGGGTAGACGTTGAAGAAACCCAGCGCCGGGAAAAGCGTACCCGCGAAAAACAGCACGCCGACCAGCGGTCCCGCTCCGAGGCGCCGGCGCGCGAGCCACAAGCCGCCGATTACCCCCAGGACGAGCCCCAGATACACGTACTGCGTCCACGCGGTGATGTCGATGTGCCAGCGCGGGTAAATGAAGACCAGCGGATGCGGCCACAGCAGCTTGGCTGCATAGAAGCAGATGACCCGCGCGGCCAGCAGGACGTGCTCCAGGGGCGAGAGGCTCCATTCCCCGCCTTGCGCCCCAACGCGGTACTGCTCCATCCCGGCAGTCAGCAGGCCGAAGGCCAGCCCCAGCAGCAACAGCGGCGTCACGAAGAGGAGATCGCGCAGCGCGACGCGACCGCGTTTCCACCACAAGACCAGCAGCAGTGCCGCCGGGAGCGTGCAGGCCACGGTCTTGCTAAGCAGGGCCGCGACGAAGAGCGCCAGCGAAAACATGTACGAGGCGCTGGAGCCGCGCGGCGACAAACCGGAGCGGGGCGCGCCCTTTCGCGCAGGCGGCCGGGTCGTCGCGGTCGCCCAACGCAAGTAGCTCAGCGCGGCCGCGAAATAGAAGACGCCGCACAAGACGTTCTTCCGTTCCGTGATCCAGGCGACGGATTCGACCTGCACCGGATGGACGGCGAAGATGGCCGCCGCTACCCACGCACCTGGCAGCCGGATCGCCGCGAGCACGCGCCACAGCACGACCGCACCGAGCCCGTGGAGCAGGACATTCACGATGTGGTGGCCGGCGGGGTTGAGGCCCCAGAGGTGATACTCGAGCCAGAAGCTGGTGAACACCAGCGGGTAGTATTGGGGAGAGGCCTGCGGGTCGAACCAGATGCGGTGCAGGCCGCTGACGGTGTGAAGCAGGGGATTCTGTTCGACGTAAGAGTCGTCATCCCAGATGAAACGCCCACGGAATGCCGGCAGATAGACGCCCGCGGTTATGAGGATGAGCAAGAGGCTGGCAGCGACTTGCCGGAACGCCGGCGAGGGCTTTCCGGAATCCGGGACCGAGTGGCTCGTGGGTCGCGTCTGTTTCATGCAGTGCCTGTTCGCAGAGACGCTCGCCGTGAAGCCCAGTCGCACTTCCGCGCTGGCCGGGGAAGCCAGCGGGACCCGGGGCTGTCACGGAGCGGATACCGAGCATAAACGGGTCATGGCTCCGGCGCGGACGGCTGCCCTGTCGTAGCGAGAACTCGCCGAATCCGGGCCAGCGTCCGCTCGCGGCCGAGCAGCGCCAGCGTGTCCGCAATCTGGGGGCTGATCGTCGTGCCGGTGACCGCGACCCGCAACGGCTGGGCGACTTTTCCAAGGTCCAGGCCGCGTTTCTCCGCGTACGCGCGGACAGCGGCGTCGAGTGTGCCGACGGACCAATCCGCCAGGCCCGCGAGGTTCGTGCTCAGCTCCTCGAGCACCCGTTTACCGAGCCCGTCGTCCTTCAGCAACCATTTCTTGACCGCTTTCTCATCGTATCGCACGACGGCGTCCGGCGCGAACAGGATGCCGGCCTTGAACTCGATGTCGGGGAACGTGCGGAAGCCCTTGCAGCACTCGATCAGGCGCGTCAGCAACGCGTCATCGAGGCTCGTCAGCGGCCCCGGCTCGCTGACGCTCAGCCAGTCGCGGAAAGCGGCCAGCTTCCGCTCCGGGCTGGCGGCCTCGATTGCCGTCGTGTTGAACGCGAGCAGCTTGTCGCGGTCGAACCGGGCGTTCGTCTTGCCGACGCGTTCCAGGCTGAACGCCGCGCACAGCTCGGCCAGCGTGAATTTCTCCCGCTCGTCGCCCGGCGACCAGCCCAGCAGCGCGATGAAGTTGTTCAGCACTTCCGGCAGATAGCCGCTGCGGCGGAAATCGTGGATCTCGATTTCCGGCACGCGCACGGTCAGCACCTTGGCCAGGCGCCGCAACGCCTCCCCGGGAAGCTGCGTGTCGCCTTTCTTCCACGCCTTGAGCAGGTTCGCGTCGTCGAGGCCGGCCAGTTCCATGAGCTTTGCATCGTCGAGCTGGCCGGCTTTCGCCGCGTCCCGCACGACCTTGTCCTTCTCGCGCTTGCTCATCTTTGTGCCGCTCATGTTGAAGATGATGGGCAGGTGCGCGAAGGCGGGCGGCGTGTAACCGAAGGCCTCGTACAGCGCGATCTGCCCCGGCGTGTTCATCAGGTGTTCCTGGCCGCGGAGCACGTGCGTGATGTGCATCCCCGCGTCGTCCACCACGACGGCGAAGTTGTACGTCGGCCAGCCGTCGCTCTTGACGATCACGAAGTCGCTGAGCTCCGCCGCGCCGATCGTCACGTCGCCGAGAATCTGGTCCGGCACGACGAAATCGCGCTGCGGCATCTTGAAGCGGACAACCACCGGCCGGCCGGCGTCGCGGGCGCGCTGCGCCTCAGCTTCGGACGGGAAGTGCGCCGGCCGCGGGTAACGAAAGCCCTTTTCGCCGCGCTGCTGCGCGGCTTTCCGCATCGCGTCCAGCTCCTCGCGGGTCTCCAGCGCGTAGTAGGCCTGGCCGGCGTCGAGCAGCTTGCGGGTGTGCTCGTCGTGGAGCTGCCGGCGTTGTGATTGGTAGTACGGCCCGTACGGCCCGCCGACCTCGGGGCCCTCGTCCCACTGCAGCCCGAGCCAACGGAGGTCTTCGAGCAACTTCTGGTCGGCGGCCTCGATGTTGCGGGTCTGGTCGGTGTCCTCGATGCGCAACACGAACTTCCCGCCGAGCCGCTTGGCCAGCAGGTAATTGAAGAGGGCGGTCCGCGCGCCGCCGATGTGGAGATAACCGGTCGGCGACGGGGCAAACCGCGTCCGCACGATTTCGCTCATAGGTGCTCCTTACGTCAGGAATCGTAATAGTCTCGCGTCGAGTCGCAAAGCCGCAAAGCCGCGAAGCCGCGAAGCCGGGGCTTTCCTCAGGGCGGATTTGCGGCGTCGCGGGAAGCTCCTCCTGGAGCTGCGGCTTGGCGAGAAGCTGACTATGAACGATCGCCGTGGACTGATTCGTCATGGCGTGGTGGAGTCCGGTGTGGGTGGTGCGCACATAACCGCCGTCCGAGCCTTAAGTGCAAGCACGGTGTGCCGGTAAACCCACCGCCCGTTGGAAGCTGCTCGCTGGCGTTCGGAGCGCCGATGTACGTTGCTGCCGGTGGCGTTTCAGCGCCAGATGGCCCGCCAGTACACGCTAGTCGGCGGCGGCGACTGCATCAGCGGGTTCACCGTGCCGGGGAAGCCATAGAGAATGTCGGTCGCATAGAGCACGAACGACTTCGACGGAACGGGGGCCGCGTGCCCGTCGAAGAAGACCGTGTTCGTGACGCCGTCCGATTTTCGCGATCGAATCGCCGCCGAGTCAGAATTGCGACTGAGACTGGATGTATACGTGTAGCCGCCCGTGTCCCGCCGCTGGTGCGGGGCGAAGTTCGGCAGCGCCTCGCCGCTCCACGACGTCTGGTATGGCCCCTCCTGCTGAAGCTCCGGTGCGCCGCTCTTCGGTCGATACCACGCGTCGGCGATCATCCATTCTTCGGCGGCCCTCAGGATCTTGCCCAACGGCTGCACCGGATAGTCGACCATCGCCTGCAACTGAACCGGATCAGTGCCGGACCCGGGGGGCGGGCTGTACCCGAAATAGTATTGGGGCCGCGTCGCACGTACGTTGTCGCTGACGCCGCTCTGTTCGCCTATGCTGCCCCAGTTGTTCACCACATAGTGTGCGGGATACACGAGCCTGCTCGTCAAGGAATAGAACGCTGCGAAGTTCGAGTCTGGGTTGATTCCCTCCGCCACCGGGCAGGTCGCCAGACGGTCCGTAATGCCTTCGCCCAGCACCGCGCGCAGCTTCCAGATAAGAATCCGATTGCGTCCGTAGTTGGTGAATGGATCGTTGGGGTCAGGGGGAAAGTGACTCACGGCCGGATGCAGACGCCCGGGCAAAGTGCCTTGGTCCTCCGCGTACATCCGCACGGCCAGACCCAACGCCTCGAGGTTGCCCAGGCACACGTCGGACCGATTGCGGCCGCCGCCGGCGTGCAGCGCGGGGACGGTCAGGGTGAACAGGAGCCCCACGGCCGCGCCTGCCGCCAGGACTTCGGTGAGCGTCAGAGTTCGTACGTGTCCGCGCTTCATGGCTGCACCTCCTCGCCCGGACCGGTGAGCACGCCGGCCATTACGCCGAAGTCGTCGATGTCCACGTCCGCATCGGGCTCGAAATCGAAGAAATCGTAGACCGGGTCGATCAGCAGCGGACCACGGCCCGTGTAGTGCGCCTGGAACGCTGCCAGATCGGCAAGGTCTACGTCGTTATCGCCGTCGATGTCGCCGGGCAGCGCACTTCCCGGCACGATCTGGAACTGCGCCCCGCGCTGGTAGACGCTCGGCCCGCAGTCGTACGACCAGAGCCACACGCCGCCCGCGTCGGTTGTTGCGCTCGGCGGCGGCCAGACGAGGGGCGGCGGTATCGGCCACTCGAAGCTCCCGGCTGTCACCGGCACCACCGCGTGGCCCGAGTCGTGGACGCCCGCATTCGGCACGTACACGTCGAGGAAGCCGGCGAGCCCCGAGCTGGTCCACGTAATCGTCCGCGGCGTACCGGCGATCCACGTCTCGCCGCCTACCGGGCTGATGAGCGTGAGCGTCGGCGTGACGGAGCCGGTGACCGCAAAGGACCCGCTGACCCCCTCCGCGCCGCACGCGCCCATGCGCAGTCGGATGGTATAGTTGGGGTCATCCCCGACGGCCGGGCAGATATCCCAGATGAAGCTGCCGGCCGCGGCGGGTACGTGCCCGAGGTGGACGTAGTGCGTCCCAGCTTTCAGAAGCTCCACATCGACCTCCCCGTTGGCGACGTTGCCGGTCCAAGTGATCGTGCGCTGTGTGCCCGCTGTCCAGATTTCGCCGGGTAGAGGGCTGGTCACCGTGAAGGCCGGCGTTGAGGAGCCAGCGATCTGGAAGACGCCGTCGCTCGTGTCCTCGACGCTGGCCGCCTGCGCGGCCCAGCGCGCCAGAATGACGACGTTGTTCGCGTCGCCGACGCAGGGTGAAACCGGCCATGTGAGCTGCCCGTCGGCCATCGCGGCCGAGCCCACGTATTGGTACCGCGATTGGCCGTCCGTCAGCCAGAGCTCCACGTCGCCGGCGGGGTTCGTGCTCGCCCACGTGATCGTCTGCGTCGTGTCTGCCGCCCAGGCTTCGCCGCCGTTGGGGCTAGTGATCGCCAATGTCGGCAGCGGCTGCGCGGCGACGATCTGGAACGGAGCGTCGCTGTAGTCCTCGAGGACCGGTCCGCAGGTATCCAGCCACTGCAGCCGGACCGTGTACCCGCTACCGCCTGGGACGAACGGGTCGATGTCCCACACGAGTTGGCCGTCCGCCATCGGCTTCTCGCCGATGAACCACCGCTGCGCGCCCAGGCACAGCCACGCCGCGATGTAGCCGTGCGGGTTGATGGAATCCCAGGTGATCGTGCGCGTGTCGCCGGCAGCCCAGATTTCCGTACCGTTGGGGCTGGTCAGCGCGAAGGTCGGCAACGGCGAGTTCGTGATTGTGAACGGTGCGTCGCTGTCGTCCTGGGCCGGCGGATCGCAGCCGATGCACGCGACGCGGACCTGGTAGTCGGCGCCGTCGCCCAGGTGTTCGCAGACCGTCCAGGTGAACGAGCCGCTGCTGAGGAAAGACAGGCTGGCGATTGGCGCATAGGGCACGCCGCCGCGCAGCAAGGTGATCGCCACGGGCGTGCCCAAGAAGATTCCCCCGGAACCCGTCCAGGTGATGGCGTGCTGTGTCCCAGCGGCCCAGGTTTCCCCGCCGTTGGGCGCCGTGACGGTGATGGTCACCGCCCGTTCGCCGCCGGCGGCCACCTGTGCCGACGCCAGACCGGCGGCGGCCAAGAGGCCAAGCAACGGCCATAGGAGTACCGGAGCGTCCCGCCGCATCGGCTCGCGCACACACATGACCTGTCCTCCCTGGGGTCGGTCCTCGGACTCCGCCGGCGCGGCGGAGCGTCCGACATCCTTCCTACTTTATATTACCGGTTCGGGAACAGAGTGTACACAGACATTTTCCCTGAACCGGCGCTGTCGAGCGCTCCTATCCGGTAAACGACCTCTGGAACACGGCGACATCGCGCAGGTCGACGTCGTTGTCGACGTCGAAGTCGAACAGGTCGCCGCCGGGCGGCGGGGGGCCGATGTTCGGCCCCGTTAAGTCGGGAACGAGGTGCAGGAAGTCGTCGGCGTCGACGTGAGCGTCCACGTCGTAATCCCCTTGGAGCCAGGTGCCCAGCGCGAAGTTCGCCTCCGTGAAACCGGCGCGCTCGGTCAGCACGGCCGGGCGAGTCGCATCGGTGTAGCCGGTGTAGGACGCCGCAATCGAGTAAGTCGTGCCGGCGGCGGCAGCCGTGAGGTGTGACGCCATGTAGTAGCCGTCGCCATCGGTCTGCGGGCCGCCGACGCCGTTGATCTTGATCGTGACATTGTCGATGGGAAGACCGGTAGCGCCGTTGGTGACGCGGCCGTAGACGTAGCCCTCGGTCGCGAGGTTCGGATCGCGCCATGGCATCGTGGGGACGGGGGCCGGCTGGAGGAAGAAGTTACTGGCAGCGTACGGATACCAGTCGGACCACGTTGCGCCGGTGTCGTTGGTGCCGGCGTACGAATACGTGTTGATGCCATCGGCGCCGGCGTTGCGGGCGTAGAGTATCTGCGTCTTGCTGTCCGCAAAACTGTTCAGGTAGATACCGGGGCCGATGTAGCAGTAGCGATTGGAGTTGTTCGCCCACGCGATCGAGTTGTTCACCCAGGCGCGGTACGTGGCCGTGTAGGAGCCTTGCTCGTCGAAATACGCCATCGGGATGGTGGCGTCGATGTAGCCCATCGCTTGCCAGTATTCCCAGTCGCTAAACAGCGAGTAGGCGCCGGTCAAATGAAAGTTGCTGTTCGCGGGATACCACGTCACGCCCGCGATGCTGTGGCACAGCGGCTGGCGGACGTTCGGCGAGGTGGCCATCTCGAACATGCCGCGCCGGACGACCTCGGTGACGGTCCGGCGGCGGAAATCGTTCCACGACGCCGGCGGCGAGTTGGGGTCGGGCACGTAGTTGGGGTCGAGACCGTAGATCCGCTGATAGCGATGGAGCGAGGAGTCGGCGTAGCTCGAGACCGCGGGATAGCCGGCGTCGGTCTGCGTGTAGCGGATGTAATCCCAGTGGATGCCGTCGATCGCGTAGTTGTCGCACAGCTCGCGGACGATGCTCATCAGGTAGGACTGCGTGCCGGGGGAGCCGGCGTCGAACGTGTAGTACCCGCTGCTCCCGCCGACCTTCGCGATAGTGCCCAGATTCGCGCGCGGCACCATCAGCCACTCCGGATGAGCGGCGACCGTGGGGTTGCCGGCGGGCGGCCAGGTGGCTGAGACGCGGAATGCCACCATCCAGCAGTGGACCTGGAGGCCGTGGGCGTGGGCTTGTTGCACCATGTAGGCCAGCGGGTCGATGCCCCCGACGATGTCCGTCGCCATCGGCACGATATTCGAATCCCAGTACGCGCCGTGTCCGCCGCCGGCCGTGTCTTGGAAGGCGAGGACTTCCGGCACGATGGCGTTGTAGTTGCCGGCGAGCGCCAGGTTGATCATCGTGTCGATCTGGGCGGTGCTCTTGAAGCCGCTCGCAAACGCGTCGGCCCAGAAGCCGCGGAACTCGGGTGGATCGCTGCCCGCCGTCACGAACACGGCCGTGACGGTCTTGCTTTGATCCATGGTGACAGTCGTGCTGGCCGAGGACGGGCTGGCGACGGCCGAGCCGGCGGACACTTCCCAGTGGTGGAAGGTATAGCCCGCGACGGCGCTGGCGGTGATCGGCACGACGTCGTTCAGCGTTTTGGTGTACGGGCCGCCCACAGCGGGGGTCGTCGTGCCCCAGCCGGTCGAGCTCACAGCCATCGTCAGGTTCACCGTCGACGACGCTAGCGTGAACTGCACCGCGTCCGCGATCACCACGCTCGCGTTGGCGTTGCTGCTCAGTGAGACGGACCCGCCGGTACCGGCGTTGAACGCGAAGCTGCCGAGCACGTTCCATTGCCCGCCGCCGGCCTGCTGGTTGACGGCAAGCGTCTGCGAGCCGGAGGCGTAGTGGACTGTGAACGGCGCGTTGTTTGCGCGGTTCGTGCCGGCCGGATAGTAGATCGCGACCTGATAGGTGCCGGCTTGCGGCAGATTGGGCCGCCATTCGACCTCGCCCGCCGGCGAGCCGTCGAACCCGGTCGTGTTGCGGTAGCGGTAATCGGCCCCGTAGTGTCCCGCCGCCGACGTGCCGGTTGTCCACGTCTGCGAAAGGACAGTGAAGCCGGAATCGCTGTTGTCGACGACGACCGTCTGGGCGAGGGCCGCGGTGGTTCCCGCGCCGGACAATCCGAGCGCGACGATCCACGCCGTGACGGTACAGAGTCGGGGACCTGTCTTCATCGGGTGGGTTCCTTGTTGTGCGGGATACCGCATTCCAGCGCATAAACGCGCAACGCGTGGCCAAGCCCGGCTCGGGCTCGATGCCCGTCGCGCGACGATGACTCCATCATAGCATTTTCGGCCCGCTTCAGAACGTGAATCTCGAGCTCGGGCCGTAATGGCGCGCGCCGCGGCATTGTCCGCCGGGTGTGGGATGCATCTGTGTCGCTGGCGGTCGTAGCGCGAGTTCGGCGGTGCGACCGCGTGGCCGGCGCGGTCGGCGGAAGGGGCGCTGGCACCGTGACCGCGGCGCGCGCCTTGGCGGTTATCGGACGCGCAAAACCATGCCCCGGGTCGCTTCAAACCGCCCGCCGCGCTTTTAATTCGCTTTGCGTCAAAATTCGCTTGTACCGCGCCGGTCGTGGGGGTTATACTGACCGGCGTGGAGGTAGGAGGCCCTGGATGGGGTGCGGCGCTCCCGTGCGTGGGCGCGCGGGCGAGTCGGGAAGGATGCGCTATTGCGCTGATTCTCGCGTGCTGAGGAGAGTGAGCAGCGGGCGGGCTGTCCGCCCGTGATGTGGTTGGAGGTTCAAGTCTCAGGCAATCGGGAGTTGGCCGGTCATCGGACAGGAGCGAGGAGCCGAGACGCGGCTGCAGCTTCCGGGAAAGAAGAGGAGGAGATCAAGGTATGAGAACACTTGTGGCGTTGAGTTTCGTGGTCGCTTTGGCGTCGGCGGCGTCCGGTGCCGTCATCGTCCAGGACGACTTCGAGTCCTACACCAGTCAAGCCCAGTTCGAGTCCGCTTGGCCGCCGGTGACGGCCGGGTTAAGCGGTGCATGGAGCACCGCGCAGGCGTCCAGCCCGACGCACTCCGTTTTCTACGCGAAGACGCCGGCGACGAACAACAATTACAAGACGTTCGCGGAGACCTCGGGCTCTGACGCGCAGCCGCTGGAGTGGAGCTTCAAGTTCTACGACTCGGTGATCTATGCCAACCGCAACTACGCGCAGTTGATGGACTATGCGCCGACGACGAACCAGAACCTGCAGATGGGCGTCTACAACACGGCGCCGGGCCAGTCCAACACGTACTACAGCGCCCGTGTGGCGTTCATGCCGGGTGGCGGCACCGCCCCAGGCTGGTTCTTGCTTAACGACCCAGGCGCCAGTACGCGGTCGGTCGGCTGGCACGAGTTGAAGGCGGTCATCAAGTCGACCACCATCGACTATTACGTCGACGGCCTGCTGTCCAAGGCCGGCGTGGCGTACTTGTCTGGCACCGCCACCGTTTCGTTTGAGCAGATGCGGCTGAATGGCGGCGTCACGTCCACGAACGACGCGTACATCGACGATGTGCTGCTCCAGACGACCCCCGAGCCCGCGGGCCTGGCGCTCTTGGCGCTGGGTCTCTTGCTCCGGCGGCGTTAGGATTGGTTGGAACGCGAGCGAAGTGGGGCACGGCCCAGGGGGCACGGTTGTGGCCCGTGAACAGCGTGAATTACAGTAACGTTGGCTTCGCGACGATAGAGATAAGACGCTCCGCTTCGTCCGTACCGCGACGGGGCGGAGCGTCGTTCCTATAAAGAGTGGCGGCCCACCGCGGTGCGGGCGTCCGGCCCGCGAGCACGTGACCGCCGGGATGTGTACAGCTTCAAGGCCGTCGGCACGCGATGTGGATTGTGGCGCCCGACGCGCCGGGACAACCACTTATTGGAGGTTCTTGTGATGACCCGACTCACGCGTATGGCCCTGCTCCTCGTCGTGGCGGCCGCGGCACCGCTATCGGCGCTGGCTTGGACCCCGGGCTACTTCGAGTCCAAGCCGATCCTCTTCAACGGCCCGCCGATCGACTGTAGTCCGCCCTCGCCCTGTGCGGAGATGTTCCGGTACCCGGCGCTCTCCGGGTCGACCGCCATGTACATTTTGCCGAACGTGACCGACTGGGACCTCAACGGCGCGTTCCGAGCCTCGGGGCTGCAAAGCGAAGGTGCGGCGGCGGAGCAGGTTTTCTTCACCTGGAACACGGACCCCAACATAGCGGGCGACCCGAACTTCGCCTGGGTACGCCTCATTACGTTCAACAGCACGGGTGAGCCGAACCCGTCCCTGCACCTGCAAGGCAAAGTCCGCTTTATGATTGGCAACCTGAGCGGCTGGGACCCGTATGCCAAGTTCGGCCTCTGCCTGGGGATTCGCGAAACGGGGACCAACGTAGCGCAGATGGACGACGGCGGCACTGCCGGCACGATCGAGTGGGTGGGCGTGAGCAGCAAGCGCAACGCCATCACCGCGGGGGCCGACCGCGTCGTCAACACGACGGCGTCGGGCGACGATGTGCAGATCTACGCCCTCAACACGGTGATGGATCCCAACATCGACATCGCCACCGCCGTCATCGGCCCCGGCCCCAACGGCAAGATTGACACCGTGCCGGCCGGCGACGACCAGTATCGTTCCGGTTTCGACGTTGACCCGATCGCCAACGTGCGCCGGCCCATTCCGGTGGTCACGGTGCCGGGGAACGTGTTGTTCCCGGTGCCCATTGTGTTCGACCTGGCCACGGGCAACGTCACGCCCCCCAACACTAGCTGGTACGTGGACCCCAACGATCGGGGCGGGTTTGCCGGCTTCACCGGCGACGGCGTGCTGAGCGCGCCCAACAATCGCGGCGTACTCGAGCACCTGGCATTCACGAAAGACAAGGATGCCGATCTCGGGGGACTCGCGGACAGCCTCGCGATCGACGAGCTGAAATTCGAAGCTCCGGCGGTTGATCCGACCCTGCCGCCGGAAGTGGCGGCGCCGCTGGTGCAGGGCGCGAGCACGGTGACAGTGCAGAAGTTGATGTACTGGTGCCGGGCCGTGCGCTGGTACAAGGGCGCCACGCTGATGGAGACGTGGACCAACCCAGATCCCAACAACGCGGATCCGGCCCAGCACCCGGCATCCCACGCGTTCACGGCTTCGCCGACGCTGAACACCGGCGAGGTGATTACCGCCCAACAGCAGAACCATGAGGACGGCACGTGGAGTGCGTCCTCGGTGCCGGTGGTGGTGCTGTCCGGGCCGCCGCCGTACACGTTCTGCACCGTGCTCGACGAAGCGGGCAACGGAAGCTGCACGGCTGCGAACTGGGAGTTTGTCGCAGCCACGTCGAGCGGCACGGGCAACGTTCGGCCGGTGGGCATGAACATTCTGCCGAACGACGCGGTGTGGCAGACCCTCGACATTCCGATGACGAACCCGGCGCTCGTCCAGAACGCCATGGGGTACGGCAACGGCATCCTGGACCCGAACATCAGTGTCACGACGTTCTACACGTGGGACTCGTGGTGGTTCACGGCCGCGGACCCGAACTATGTGGGCAGCACCAAGACTAATGAAGTGTACGTCGACCGCGTCGAGGACGTGGACCCGAACGGCAACGTTACGGGGATCATCTTCGACTTTGAGGACGGCCTGTCCCGGATTACCGGGCTCCGTGGCCAGAGCCCCTCGACGACGTACACGGTGGCCGGCATATCCTCGAACGCGGCGTACGACGGCACGTATAGCCAGCGTTTCGTGTGGTACTTCAGCGATTTCGTCACCGCTAACAGCATCGGTTTCCTCGAGCGCCGCACGTCGGAAGGGCAAACTTGCGCCACGCGCAGCGGGCATGTGAACAAGACCGATGGGTGGATGCGGTTCCACGTCCTGTCCCGCGGCTTGCTGACGCAGCCGACCATTCCGCTGCCGACCGTCACGTCCCCGATTATCGCGGGCACGCAGACGGCGATTCGCATCAACTGCCGCGGCTATGCGTCGAACGTCTACCTGTTCATTAACGGCATCCAATCGGGCGCGCCCATCAACCCCAACGGCGCGACGTACGTGGACTTTACCGGCCTGACCCTGACGAGCGGCCAGTCCGTTTCGGCCAAGCAGGTGATCAGCGGCGTGACCAGTGATTTCGCCTATCCGAAGGCCGCGCTGGCCTACACGCCGAAGCCGACCGTCGTGTCGCCGATCATTCCGACCGCGACGCAGGTGACCGTCGGCGGGCTGACCACGGTGCCGTACGCCTCGGCGTCGGCGGTGACGGTGTATGTGCGCGATCCAAACGGCGCGCTTACGCAGACCGTGCCGCAGGCGCTCGACCCGAACAACCCGGTTTCGTCCACCACCGTCACGGTGGCGGCGCTGACCGCCGGATATTCTGTGACCGCGACGCAGACGGTGAACGGCGTAACGAGCGCGGCGTCGACCGCCGTCGTCGTCGCCACGCCGTCGCCGACGATCTACATGGCCCCGGCGGCGGGCGACACGAGCGTCACGATCCTGGACGTCATCCCGGGCGCCTCGGCGGTGCGCGTCTATGTGTACCCCGATCCGAACGTTGGGTCGGCAACCATGTACTCGGCCACCCCGGGTGGCGGGAATCCGAGCGTGGTAGTCGTCACGGGAATCCCGCCCATGGTAGCGGGCGGCGGCGTCAGGGCCAGCCAGGTGTACGCGGGCGTCGAGAGTGTGTATTCGATCGGCGACCCGATCACCGAGGCCAGCCTGACCCAATTTGGCCCGGCGCCGTGGCCCGATACGATGGAATCCTACGCCTGCCAGAAGGGCTGCGGCAACAACTTCGAGAACCAGCGCTATCCGCTCGTGAAGGCCAACCAGGGCTGGTGGCTTTCGTCGAAAGATCCCGCCCCGTTCTGGACCGGCGATGCGAACTTCCCAGCGACGTACCCCGGCAAGCAGAAGAATGCGACGCCGGGCGGTTCGAAATCGGCGTACGTCCCGGCTGGCCAGACGGCCACTCTTGACCCGGTCCTCTATCCGGGCGCGAACGACACCGAGGTCGGCTGGAACAACGGTTACCAGGGTATGTTCGACACCTACTATGCGACCCCGACGAGCTGGGGCGACTTCATGGGTTCGTGGTCGCAGCCCCTCGTTTGGAACGTGAATATCTACGATTCCGGCGGCCCCGGCGTGGACAACATGTACCAGTGGGCGGAGGCCCGCAACTACACCTCCGACTCCACGCTGAACGGCCTCTTTGCCGTGGGCATGCCGGGCAGCTCGTTCTTCTCCTCGGGTCTTGACAATAACTATTACAGCGGACGCGTGATCGTTGGCAACGGCAGTGGCATCGGCTACGTTAACCTCGACCGGCCGGGCACCCCGACGCGTACCATCGGCTGGCACACGTTTACCGTGGTAGGCAAGTACGCCCCCTACACCTACTGCGACTTCTACGTGGATGGCGTCCTGGCCCGGAAGAACATCGCCTGGGGCGGCAACGCGATGAACAACCTCTACATCGGTTCCGGGTATGCCGCGACCCTGGAAGGCTGGTATGACGACTACAGCCTCGGAAAGGGCAAGGTCATCATCGAGCCGCGCATGCCGAATGGGGCGGGTATCGTCAGCCCCGTGATGGCGGACGACACGCTCGTGGCGCTGGCCAACATCGAGCCGGGCGCGACCAACGTGGCGGTCTACGCCAACGATCCGAACGCCGCCGCGATCGGCACGGCCAACCCGGGCGGCGCCAGCACGTATGACGTGCCGGTCACGCCGCTGGTGGCCGGAGACATGATCATGGCCAAGACCACGACCGGTTACGGTACATCCGACGTGGGTCCGAAGTTGGAAGTTGGCAAGGGCAACGGCGACCTGCGGATTTGCATCGGCGTCCGCGAGACGAACGACCCCGGCCTGCCGGGCCAGACCGGTACCGGCACCGGCGCGATCGAGTGGGTCGGCATCGCCGATCCGAACAGCGCCTCCCAGCCCTGGGGCAAGGCCCTGACCCCGGCGGCCGGCTGGCAGACCTTCACGTTCGTGTGCAACGATCCGAACGTCGACAAGGTTAAGGCCATGCCGGGCGGCGGCGGCGACGGCATCATCACCGCCACCAAGGGCGTGCTGGAGCACATCGCGATCACCGCGGACAACCTGTCGGCAGGCCGCAGCTCGGGCACGTACTACATGTACGTGGACGAGATCGTGAACGTCGGCGCCGGCCCCGGTGGCACTGACGCACTGCTGGCGAACGGGTTCGAGGGTTACGCGCTCGGCTCCGAAGTCATGTTCCAGGAGCCGACGTACTCGGGCACGACCAGCGCCAACCTGTCGTATCCGCCGAGCAGCAGCACGGTGGCTCCGTACGGGTATAGCAGCAGTCAGTCCGACCTGGTCTCGTGGTTCTTCAAGGACACCACGGCCAGCCGCTGGATCCGCCTGACGACCGCGAGCGTCGGCTACGTGTCCTCGCCGATCGTCGACCTGACCAGGCCGATCCGCATGCGAATTCTGCTCCAGAAGACCGGCGCCTGCTGCGCCGGTGCGGAGTGCTACATCACCGAGCAGAACCAGTGCGTGGATGCAGGCGGAACGTACAAGGGTGACGACACGGATTGCGATCCGAATCCGTGTGCCGTCGTCACCGGTGCCTGCTGCTCCACCACCGGCGTCTGTTCGGTGATCACGCAGGCGGCCTGCACGGGCGCCGGCGGTCACTACTACGGCAATGGCACTGCTTGCCGCGCGCCTGGGAACAGGTGCCCGGCGTCGTGCAAGGGCGACATGAACTGCGACGGTCGCGTGACCTTCGTGGACATCGACCTGTTCGTCGCCGCCCTGTCCGGCGAGTCGGCCTGGACGCACTGGCCGTGCCCGTGGATCAACGCCGACTGCAATAACACCGGCACGGTGAACTTCGTGGACATCGACCCGTTCGTGGCCGTGATCGGCACGACGTGTCTGCCGTAAGTGCAGTCCACGACCGCGTAGTCTGTTGAAGTAGGTTATCTCAGCAGGCCGGTGGAAAACTCCACCGGCCTGCTTCATTTATGGCCGGTGCTTGCGATCCGCCCCGTTCGGACTATTCTGCCGTGCGGCGCGGTCGGAGGCCGGCGATGCGGCTCAGCCTGTGTTTGGCGGTCGTGGCGGGGGCGGCGATCGCATCGGTCGCGGCGGCCAGCGGCGAACCCGACTGGCAACCGTTGTACGACGGCAAGTCGCTGGACGGCTGGGTGCAGCGCGGTGGCGCAGCGACATACCGCGTCGCGGACGGCGTGATCGTCGGGACGACCGGCGCAGGTGAGGCCAACACGTTCCTCTGCACCGAGCGCGAATTCGCGGACTTCATCCTGGAGTATGACTTCAAGGTCGATCCGCGGCTCAACTCCGGCGTGCAAATCCGCAGCCAGAGCGTCCCGGGCTACCAAAACGGCCGCGTCCACGGCTACCAGGTCGAGATTGATCCCTCCGAGCGGGCGTACACCGGCGGCATCTACGATGAGGCCCGCCGCGGCTGGCTGTGCGACCTGAGCAAGAACGAAGCGGCGCGGAAGGCCTTCAAGCAAGGCGAATGGAACCACGTTCGCGTCGAAGCCCGCGGCGATTCGCTCAAGACCTGGCTCAACGGCGTACCGGCCGCGGACCTCAAGGACGGCCTGACGCACAGCGGCTTTATCGGCTTGCAGGTGCACGCGACCAAGGAGAAGGAGCCGCTCGAAGTTCGCTGGCGGAATCTGCGGATCAAGGATCTCGGCGATCCGTGGGGTACGCCGCCGGCCGATGCGGTCGTGCTGTTGGGTAATGAGGGTGATCTGTCGGCCTGGAAGCGGGCCAGTAGCGGTTTCTGCGAGGCAAGCGGGCCGGAGTCTGTGCAGTGGATGCTGGTGGAGGGCGTACTCGAAGTGAAACCCGGCTCGGGCAGCATCGTTACCCGGCGGGCGTTTGGAGATTGCCGGCTGCACGTCGAGTTTTGCGTTGACGACAACGGACAGGCGGACCAGAACAACGGCAACAGCGGCGTGTACCTCCAACGACGGTACGAAATCCAGATCCTGAACTCCGCCGGCAAGGACCCGGCCGACGACATTTGCGGTGCGATCTACAAGATGAAGGCGCCGGATTACAACGTGGCGCGGCCCGCGGGGCAGTGGCAGACGTACGACATCTTCTTTCGCGCGCCGCAGTGGGAGAGGGGCATGAAAACGCAGTCGGCGAACATTACCGTCTACCACAACGGCACACGCGTGCAGGACCACGTCGTGGTGCCCAGCAGCACCGGCGCCGGCCAGCCAGAAGGGCCCGCGGATGGGCCGCTGCTGCTGCAAGACCACGGCAGCAAGAACAAGTTCCGCAACATCTGGATCGCGCCGTTGTCGGCGGAGGCGAAGCCGTGAGACTGTCTAGGCGGCAGTTCCTGAAACGAGTGGGGGCGTCGGCCGCGGCGGCGTACATCGTGCCGCGGACGGCCTTGGGGACGCCCGAACGGGCCGCGCCGTCGGAGCGCATCGGCGTCGGGATCGTCGGCGTCAAAAAGCAGGGGCGCGAGCACGTGCAGAACCTGCTGGGCTTCGGCGATGTGCAGATCGTCGCCGTCTGCGACGTGGACACGGCGGCCCGCGAGGCGGCCCAAAAGAAGATCGAGCAGCAGTACGGGCGCGAGAAGCGCGACGGCCGGTACACGGGCTGTGCGACGTACAACGAGTACGAGAAGGTGCTCGAACGCCCGGACGTGGACGCCGTGCTCATCGCGACGCCCGACCACTGGCACGCAATCATCGCGATCGCGGCGTGCCGGGCGGGCAAGGACGTGTACTGCGAGAAACCGCTGTCGCTGACGATTCGCGAGGCCCGCGCGATGGTGCACGCGGCCCGGCGGTACGGCCGCGTGTTTCAGACGGGCAGCCAGCAGCGCTCGGGTGCGGAGTTCCGCCAAGCGTGCGAGCTGGTTCGCAACGGATACATCGGCGACGTCCAGACTGTGCACGTGGAGATTGGACCCTGCTCGCGGCCTGTCGAACTGCCGGAAGAGCCGGTGCCGGCGGGGTTCGACTACGAGCGTTGGCTCGGGCCCGCGCCGTGGGCGCCGTACAGCCGGCTGCGCGTCGGGTCGTACTACGACGACGGCTGGCGGCGCATCCGCGACTACTCCGGCGGGAAGATGACCGATTGGGGGGCCCATTTCTTCGACATCGTGCAGTGGGGGCTGGGCATGGATGAGAGCGGGCCGGTGGAGATCGTGCCGCCGCCGCCGCGGCCGGAGCTGGAACGCCGGTGGCTGGCGAGCTTGCCGACCCGCAAGCTCGAAGGGGCGGCCGCGACGCCCGAAGATCCGTCATGGGGCCTGACGTATCGCTATGCCAGCGGCGTGGAGGCGGTGAAGGACGGCTGGAACGGGATTCTGTTCGTGGGGACGAAGGGGCGGGTCGAGGTCAATCGCGGGTACCTGCGGACGTGGCCGGAGAGCCTGCAACGGGTGACGCTCGGCCCGAACGAGGTGCACCTACCCGAAAGCCCCGGGCACCACCAGGATTGGCTCGCGTGTATCCGCGACCGTCGCCGGCCGGTGGCCGACGTCGAGATCGGCTGCCGCTCGGCGACGATGTGCCATCTGGGCTGCATCGCGCTGTGGTTGGGCCGGACGATCCGCTGGGACCCCGCGCGCGAGGAAATCGTCGGCGACGAGCAAGCGGCACGCTGGCTCGACCGGCCGAAGCGCGCGCCCTATCGCCTGTGAGGTCGGGAGGGGAGCGGTGCGCTGCGGCCGTACCCTACGGCGTCAGCTCGCCCGCCCGGTTCAGCACGAGCAGCTTGCGTTCGGTCATCTCTTCGATCGCGTAGCGGACGCCCTCGCGGCCCTGGCCGCTGTGCTTGACGCCGCCGTAGGGCATGTTGTCCACGCGGAAGCTCGGTATGTCGTTGACGATCACGCCGCCGACGTCGAGTTCCTCGTAGGCGTAGAACGCGTGCCGCAGGTCTTGCGTGAAGACGCCGCACTGGAGGCCATAGCGGCTGTCGTTCGCGATGCGGACCGCGTCGGCGAATTCGTCGAAGGGCTGGATTGTCGCCACGGGACCGAAGACTTCGATGCAACTGATCTTCTGCCGCGGGTCGACGTTTTCGAGGTATGTCGCCTCGTAGAACACGCCGTCTCGGTGGCCGCCGCAGAGCACGCGTGCGCCGGCCACGACCGCTTCGCCAACCCACTGCTCGATGCGGAGCGCGTCCGCCTCGGTGATAAGCGGTCCGAGGAACGTCTGCTCGTCGAGCGGGTCGCCGGCCTTGAGCTTGGTGGCGCGCTCGATCAGCCGCGCCTTGAGAGCCTCGTAGATCGCGCGGTGCGCGATGATGCGCTGCACGCTGATGCAGCTCTGCCCGGACTGGTAGAACGCGCCGCTCGTGATGCGCTCGGCGGCGAAGTCGAGGTCCGCGTCGCGATCGACGATGCACGCCGCGTTGCCGCCCAGCTCCAGCGTAACGCGCTTCTGCCCAGCCCGCGCCTTCAGGCTCCAGCCCACGTCCGGCGAGCCGGTGAAGCTGAGCAGCTTGATGCGCTCGTCGGTCACCAGCGGCTCGGCGTCGGCGGCGCTGCACGGCACGATCGAAAACGCCCCGGGCGGCAGCTTCGTCTCCGCCAGGATTTCGCCGAGGATGAGCGCCCCGACCGGCGTGGCGGAGGCCGGCTTGAGCACCCACGGGCAGCCCGCCGCGATCGCCGGCGCGACCTTGTGGGCGACCAGGTTCATCGGGAAGTTGAACGGCGTGATGAGCGCGCACGGCCCGAGCGGGAACCGCCGCACGATCGCCTGGTACCCCGCGGCCCGCGGGCTGATGTCCAGCGGGAGCCACTCGCCGGCGATACGGACGGCCTCTTCGGCGGCGATGCGGAACGTGTCGATGAGGCGCGTCACTTCGCCGCGGGCGTCGCGGATTGGCTTGCCGGCCTCGATTGCCAGAGCCTCGGCCAACTCAGATTGTCGTTGCGTGACACGTTCGACGGCGTGGCTAAGCACCGCCTGGCGCTGAAAAGCGGGCATACGCCGCGTGGCGGCGAACGCTTCCTGCGCCGCGCCGATCGCCTGGGCGACCACAGTCCGGTCGGCCCGCGCGACGCGCGTCGCGACCGCGCCGGTGTACTTGTTTGTCACCGGCAGGTCGGTGTTCGCGGCGACCGCCACGCCGCCGAGGTAGTAGGGGTACGATTCGCGGAGCATCGGACCCTCCGCTAGTCGAGCCGCAGCCTGGCCTACGGCTTGGACTCGGCCTTTTTCTCTTTCTCGCCGGCGGCGGGCTTGGTCTCCGCCTTGGACTTGGCGAGCAGCGCCTTGACCGGCTCCGGTGGGGCGAAACGGTCGGCGGGGATGTCCGTGTTTTGCTCGATCTTTTCGATCACGATGATTTGCTTTACGGGGGCGCCGGCGACCAGCGTCGTCATGCGCCGCGCGATCAGGACGGCGTCGGATTTCTGGTAGTCCTCGAGCAGCGTGGTGAGCGCCATCTTGCCCATCGGGCCGGAGACCGTGGTCTCCTGCTTGACCGGCAGATACGACTTCTTGTCGTAATACGTGGTTACGGGCGCGCCGGTAGCGGGGGTGAAGACCACCTTGTAGCAGGGGTGGTCATCCACGTCCGCTGTCTCCGTGCACTCGGTCTTGGCGTAGAGCTTGCGCCACTGCAACTCGGCGTTGAAGACCGTCTCGCGCGCCTTGGTCTCCTTCTCTTCGCCCTCCAGCAGCCGCGGCCCCATCGCCGTCGAGATCGTCCAATACACGTCGCCGTCAGACCCAGCCTCTTCCTTGCCGGCGCCCTCGATCTCGACGGCCTCGTAGCTCTTGTTGGGGGCGGCGGTGTACGCGGTGAAAGTACCCTTGATACCCTGCGGTTGAAACTCGAGCGCGCCCGTCAAGACACGCGTGCGGACTTTCTCCATGGCCGTCTTGCCGCCCATCGCCTCGATGGACTTCGCGATGATGTCCTCGGCCTTGGGCAGCTTCTCGTCGGACTTGGCCGTCTCGGCGGGCTTGGGCTTTTCCTGGGCCGCCGCGCGCGAAGCGGCGGCGAGCAGTCCGCACGCCGCCAAGGTCGTGATTGCCAGCCCCGTCGTTACATGCCAGCGCTTCATCCGGTGGTCTCCTTGGTTTGTTGCTTGGGTCCTCAGTTCAGTTCCAATCCGAGTGCAACGGCCGACACGGGGGTCGGTCGCTACATCCTTGTCGCCGGCCGCTACTGGCGAATCCAGGCTGCGGCCGCGTTGATCACCGGGTCATGCCCGGCCAGCAGTTGCTCCCGTGTCGGCTGTACTTCAACGTCCGGCGTCACGCCGACGCCTTCCAGTCTGTGCCCGCTGGTCGTCACGTAATCCGCCGTCGCATACTGAAAGCCGTCCCCGTTGGGCAGGCGTACGACCTGCGACGGCAACGCGGCGCCGGCGGTGCGTGTGCCGAAGATCCGGGCCCGGCCGAGGTCCTGGAGTCCGCCGGCCATGATCTCCGCGGTCGAGGCCGAGCAGCCGTCGACGAGGATCGCGAGCCGCCCGTCATAGGTCTGGGCGCGCGGGAAGATCGCGAACTTGATCTCGGCATTCCGCGTGCGCATGACACCGAGCGGCTGATCCGCGTGCGACACGAACCAGCCGGCCATGCCCATCGACATGACGCCCAGGCCGCCCGGGTTGCCGCGCAGGTCGATGATGATGCCCCGCGTCGTGTTCATGTACGACCCGACTGCCTGCTCGAACGCGGGCATCAGCGTGGCCGGGTCGAAGAAGAGGTTGAAGGCGATGTAGCCGACGTCCGGCTCGATGCGGCGCGCCTCGAAGCGCAGGTGCAGCGGCGGGAGGTGCCCGAACCGCACCAGTTGCCCCTCGGGCGCCGCCCGCGTGAGGTCGAGGACGGTCTGCCGATCGTCCGCGGCCTGGAACGTTACGGTTACGGGCTGGCCGATCGGGCCCGCGAGCCAGCCGGCCAGCGCCGCGACCAGCATGTACTGCTGCATCGTGGAAGTGGCGTACGACTCCGCGATCCGCGTCAGCGCGGGTGCCACGTCGTCGTCCGCGACGCGCACGATCTCCCAGCCCGGCTGCACGCCCGCCTGCTCGGCCGGCGAGCCGGGGCGGACCGCAGTCACCAGCGCGTGCCCGTCGAGCACACGCACTACCAGGCCGGTCTCGCCCTCCCCGCCGTCGCTGTGCCGCGACGCCATCCCCGCGTACGCCGTCATCGGAATGATGGCGAAGTGCGACTGCTTCAGCCGCTCGATCGCGTCGCTCATCGCGTGGCGTGCCGCGGGCATCGTGTGGGCCCGGCGGACCTGCGGACGCAGCTCGTTGCGGACGGCATTCCAGTTCAGACCGCCCAGCGCCGGGTCGAAATGCTCGTCACGGATGGTCCGCCAGATCAGGTCGAACGAGTCCACGTTGAGTTGGCGCTCGTCGCGCGTCAGTTGATGCTCGCCCGCGCGGCCGCCGGCGGCGCAGCCGGCGAGCGTGAGCAGGAGCAGGGTAGGAACCAGGAGCAGCCCCCGGGGCCAGCGTCGACTTGGCGAACCGCCCGCCCGCAGGGCTCGACAGCGCGGACGGCGCTCGTTCATGCCTGCGGATGCCATCCTCACACGTGCTCCTGCTGCGGTTTTCGCCGGCCTGTGGGCCGTCGCGCGGGCCTTCGGCCGCCGGTTCACTCTACCGGCGCCGTGGGGGTGCCACAAGGAACCGCCCGGACGGGCAGGGGGCACAGGTGGCGAAATGCCCGATCGGACGGGGAACTCCGGCGCCGCACCGGCGTCCAAGCCCCTGTCGATGTGGCGCGAATCCAGGGTTTGGCCCGCACAGCTTGCACGTGCGGGTCCCATAGCAGGAGCCTGACCATGAACCACCGGCCTTACCTGTCGCTTTTTGTCGGATTGACAGTTATGGCCGCGCTCGGCGCGGTGCCGACTGCGCGTGCCCAGGGAGACATCATCATCGTCCCGCCCCCGCTACCAAGGCACCCGCAGCCGCCTATGCCGCACCCGCGGCCGCCATCGCCCGGCCAAGTCCGCTTGACGCTCCAAGCGCTCAACGTCCAGGCCGAGATCACCGACGGCGTCGCAGTGACGACCGTCCGGCAGAGCTTCCAGAGCCCGTTCGACCAGCCGGTCGAGGGCACGTACGTCTTCCCGCTGCCGGACGAGGTCGCGGTCGGCGATTTCGCCATGACCGTCGACGGCAAAACGCTCCACGGCGAAGTACTCGACGCGAACGCCGCCCGCCAGACGTACGAGGAAATCGTGCGGCGGGCGCGCGATCCCGGCTTGCTCGAATATCTCGGCTCGCGATTGTTCAAAGCGCGGATTTTCCCCATTCCGCCGCACGGCAAGGTGGAGGTCGAGCTGCGCTACTCGCAGACGCTGACCGAGCAGGGCGGGCTGGGGCAGTTCCGGCAGCCGCTGCATCGCGAATCGGCCGGCGCACCGCCGCTCGACCAGCTTGTGCTGAACGTCAAGCTCGCCAGCACGCTGCCCCTGGCGAGCGTCTTCAGCCCCACGCACGAGTGCCGCATCACGCGGCCGAGCGCCCGCGAGGCCACCATCAGCTACGAGGCCGGCCGCGTCACGCCCGACCGCGACTTCCTGCTGTACTACCAGCGCCAGGACGCGGCGTTCGGCGTGGCGGTGCTGGCGCACCGTGGGGCGGGCGAGCCGGGGACGTTCCTGCTGCGGATTTCGCCGCGGGTCGAGCCGGCTGACGAAGAAGTCCTGCCCAAGGACATCGCGTTCGTGATCGACACGTCGGGCAGCATGGCCGGGCCGAAGCTGGAGCAGGTCAAGCGGGCGCTGACGTTCTGCGTCAACGCGCTGAACCCGCGCGACCGCTTCAACATCCTCGCGTTCAGCAGCGAAGTCCATCCGTTCCGCGATGGTCTGGTGGCGGCCGATGCGGATGCGCGCCAGGCGGCGGCGAAGTACGCGAGCGAGCTGAAGGCGCTCGGCGGGACGAACATCCACGCGGCACTGCTGAATGCGCTGGAGAACGACCCGCGCGACGGCGCGCGCCCATACCTGATCGTCTTCATGACCGACGGCCAACCGACCGTGGACATCACCAACCCCGAGCAGATTCTGAAAGACGTGGCCGAGCGCAACGGCCGCTCGGTACGTTTCCACGTCCTCGGCGTCGGCACGGAGGTGAACACGCAGCTTTTGGACAAGCTCGCCGAGACCACCCGCGGCACGCGCGACTATTGCACCGAGAAAGAGGACCTCGAGCTGAAGCTGGGTGCGATGGTCACCCGCCTCGCCAGCCCGGTGCTCACCAATCTCACGTTGCACGTCACCGGCGTCAGCGTCTCGGACGTGTACCCGCAGACGCTGCCCGACCTCTTCCGCGGCAACGATCTCGTCGTCTTCGGCCGGTACGACGGCTCTGGCGTGGCGTCGATCCGACTCGAAGGGCAAGCCGGCGGCACGGCGCGGACCGTGGGGTATGAAGCCACGTTCCCCGCGCTCGAGCCGGGCGGCGACTTCCTGCCGCGGCTGTGGGCCAACCGCAAGGTCGCGTACCTGCTCGATCAAATCCGCCTGCACGGGTCGAACCAGGAGCTGGTGGACGAGGTCGTGCGGCTGGCAAAACGCTACGGCATCGTGACGCCCTACACGTCGGCGCTCATTCTGGAGGACGGAAGCAAGTCGCCAGGCAGTTGGACGCAGTCGGACACGATGCAGCCGATGCTGCGCCGGCTAGGCGAGGCGGACAAGCAGGCGGGCGTTCGCGCCGGCATCCCAGCGTCGGTGTCCGGCGGCGCGGCGGTAGGACGCTCCGTCGAGTTGAAGGAGGCCGAGTACGCGACGGCGCCGTCCGCCGAACATGACGCGTACGCGCGCGATGAGGCCGGTCAACTTCTCGTGCGTCACGTGGGCGACAGGGCGTTCGTCTGGACCGACGGCCGCTGGACCGACACGACCTGGAACCAGAAGCTTCAGCCGACGAAGGTCGCCGCGTTCAGCGACGAGTACTTCGCGCTCCTGGCGAAGCACCCGGAGCTGAAGCCGTTCTTCGCCCTCGGCCCGCGCGTGCTCGTTGTTCTCGGCGACCAAGCCTTCGAGACCGTCGCAGAGGCGGGCGAGGCGCCAGTGCGGGAGGGCGAGGCTCCTGCCGAGCCGTAGGGACCGAGCGCGGTGCCGGCCGTGGAAGGGTTTTTGGCCTTCTACGGCCGGCAGGGGCGCCGGCCGCTACGTTCTCCGTCGCGGCTCGCGACACTTGGACCTTTCGCGGCCCGCAGCAGTGTTCTATACTCCCTCGTATTGTGACCTGGGACGCCTTTCTCGATCAGATCCGCGACTGGCTGGCGACCCGCAACCTGCTCGGCGAGGGTGCCAGTTGGGTTATCGGCCTTTCCGGCGGGCCCGATTCCACGCTCCTGCTGCACACGCTGGCGGGGCTCTCCGAGCGACATGAGCTGCATTGGCGACTCCACGCCGCCCACCTGCATCACGGTCTGCGCGGCGCGGAAGCCGACGAGGACGCCGCCTTCGCCGCCCGGATCGCCGAGGGTTTGGACGTCCCGTTTCACGTGGAACGCGCGGATGTCCCGGGCGCAGTCGCGCGCGATGGCGGCTCGACCGAGGAGGTCGCCCGCTCGCACCGCTACGGTTTCCTCGAGCGCGTCGCGCTGACCGCCGGCAGCGAGCTGGTCGCCGTCGCCCATCATGCCGACGACAACGCCGAGACGGTGCTGCACCGCATCTGCCGCGGCACCGGCCTGCGCGGGCTGGTCGGCATTCACGACGTGCGGCCACTCCGCCCGGGCAGCCACATCCGGCTCGTGCGGCCCTTCCTGCAGCAACGCCGGGCGACGATCGAGGAGTTATGCGCAGCCCGCGCGCTGACGACGCGCGAGGACAGTACCAACCGCTCGCCGGACTTCACGCGCGGGCGCATCCGGCACACGGTCATGCCGCTGCTGGCGGAGCAACTCAACCCAAACGTGGTGGAGGCGTTGCTCCGGCTGGCAGAGCACGCCCGCTGGCTGGGAACGTACCTGGATGACGCCGCGGCCCGCACGTTCGAGGCCCTGGTCATCTCGCAGGAGGGGCGGCGCGTCGCGCTGAACGTCCACGCGCTAACCGGCAAGCAGCACATCATCCAGGCTGAGGTGGTGCGCCGGGCGATCGCACTCGCGGCCGGCGGCGAGCAGGACCTCAGCTTCGGGAACATTGAGGCGATCCTGCGGCTGACCGGGGACCCGGCGAGCGGGAAGGAGGTGCACGTCCCCGGGCCGGTCGTCGTCCGGAAGCAGTACGAGCGCCTCGAATTCCGGCCGCTGGAGGATGAGGGACCGGCCGTCGCGCTGGAAACGGTGTTCGTTACCTGCCCCGGTCGGACGGTATTACCGCAGCTCGGGTTTGAGCTGCTCGCCGAAGTCCACGCGGTGGATGCCGAGCGCATCGAGGCGCTGCGGCGGAACACCAATCGCCTCGAAGAGTGGCTCGACTTCGACCGCGTGCGTCAGCCGGTGTTCGTTCGCGGCCGGCACGAGGGTGACCGCTTCCGCCCGCTCGGCAACCCCGGCGCCAAGACGATCGGCGATTTCTTCGGCGAGCAGAAGATCGACCCGCAGATGCGGGCCCGCATCGGGATTCTCTGCGACCAGGGCGGCGTGCTGTGGGTCATGCCGTGGCGCATCGACGAGCGAGCCAAGCTCCGGCCGACCACGCGTACGGCCCTGCGCCTTGTGCTCACGCCCGCCGCCGTGCGGCCACTGGACGCACCGTGATTCGCCGCCTGGTTGGCTCCGGCTGGCTGCTGTTCGGGGTCGCACTGGCCCTGCGGGCGGGGTGGGCGGCGTACCGCTGGGCGACGCACGGGCCGGCATTCGACTACGACGACGAGAAGCTGCACTGGCAGCTTGCGACCCATCTCGTTCGGGATTGTGCGCTCGTCAGTGACGACGGCCGGCACGCCGCGCGGATGCCGCTCTACCCGCTGTTCCTCGCGTTGTTCGCGTGGGCGGGCACGTGCGGGCTACTCGCGGCGCGGCTGGCGCAGGCGGCGGCCGGCGCCCTGACGGCGGTTCTGGCGCGGCGGTGGG
>PMMM01000102.1 GCA_003162245.1 Phycisphaerales bacterium | reverse complement strand
AGCCGGTCCCGAGCCAATGCCTGGCAGCCGCTCCCGCAGCCACCGGGCGCGCTGCCGCGGCGCCTGGCCCAACGTCCGGTTACGTACCGCGGCCGAAGCGGTGAAGTTCGGCGCGGCGTCGGACGAAGACAACAGCGGTCCCTAGATGGAACGAGGAGCCTCCGTGATCGCCGCCCCCCTGACACGCCGCAAGACGCAGCTCGAGTTGCTGGCCGAAGCCTGTGGCCAGCGGCGGCGCGCGCGGGTGGCGCGCGCGGAGCGCTCCTACGAGCATGTACTGGCGAACACGCGGTTCGCGGCCCTTGAGCCGCAGGCGCTGCTGCTCGAATGGCCGTCCGTGGCACCGGCCCCCGCAGACGCCGAAGGTTGCCTCGTGGACGTCTTCTTCGAGGTCGCCGAGGAGTTCTTGGCGTTTCGGACGCCCACGCGGGGCCGCGGCACGCGGAGCTACCCCGACCGCGGCGACGTGGCAGTTTGGGAGTTGGCCGTACCGTTACGCATCGAGCGCCGCCAGCAACGCGTCCACTACCGCTTATCCCTCGCTGACATCGGGCACATCCCCGCCCGCTTCACCAGTATTTCCAACCCGCAGCGCACGTTCACGGCGGAGGTTGCCAACCTCTCCTGCGGCGGGTTGTGCGGCACGGCGCCGGGGGACGCCGCCTGCACAGCGCAGGTCGACGAACTGTTCTGGACCGAATTCAACCTGCCGGACGAACGCGGCGCGTACGAGTTTGTCGTGCGGGTCGTGCACGCCCGGCACATGGCGGCCCGCGGCAGCGTGGCCCTCGGATGCGTGTTCTGTCCCGGCGAGCATCCGCTGACGTATCGCGTGCAATTGCATCAGATCGCGCAGTTCGTGGCCCATCGCCGGCACGGCGGGCCCGGCTGCATTGGCGGCTAGACGGAGTGTTGAGGAGCTAAGACTATGCTCGTAGCCCTGGATTTGACCGCCCGACAGGCCGCACGGGTCCTGACGCAGGCCGTGCGAACGCACGCCCGGCTGGAGATCGACCCGCGGTCTCTGTTTCTGGACCCGCCGTTGGGCGGGACGCTCGAAAGCTCGGACGCGGCGCACCTCGTCGTGGCCCTGACGGACGGCCACGAGCGCATCGCGCTGGCCACGCTGGTCGGCGCCATGTGCGACGTGCGGACCATTCTGTCCGGGCAGCTCTACCTGTTCTCCACGGCGATCCTGGAAGCGAACGACGGAGCGGCCAAGCGCCTGCGGCTGGCCATACCGCAATCGATTCAGGTCGCCAACCGCCGCCAGTTCGCCCGACGCAGCCCGACGGAACCGGTCCCGGTGCGGCTGACCGTGTCGGGTGCGGCACAGCCGCTCGTCGGCCAGCTCACGAACATCAGCCGCAACGGGTTGGGGTGTCGCGGCGGCCGACAGGAGCTGGACGACGTGCTCCTCATCGGGAACGAGATTCACACGGAGTTCGTGCTGCCGTGGGCCCCGCAGGTGTACGCCCTGCCGGCGACGGTGTGCACGAAGACCGTGTGCCATGACCGGAGCAACCTGCTCGTTGGCCTGGAGTTCGCCGCTCAAACGCCGGCGACACGGGCCACGCTGGAGCTCCTGCGTGCAGCCCTTGACAGCGAAACTCGCCGCCTGACCGAGATGGACGGTGATGTGCTATGAAACCGCGCCGTGTTCTGACTCCAAACGACGCCGGACCGATCTTCGACCGCGCCGTGGCCGAGCGGGCCATCGCCGTGCTGACGCTGCCGCAGGGCGGCCAGTGGGCCACGCTGAAATCGCGCTTCCTCGAGCGTGACCGGCACGGGCAGTTCTTCGTCCTCGATTACGAGCCCTGCAAGGACGAAGTCTTGCCGCCCATCGCGCCTGGACAGTACGTGGGGGTCAGCTTCCGGCAGAGCAGCCGCAAGATCCTCTTCGGCACGGCCGTCGAAGCGAAGGGGCATTTTGTCCTCGACGACGCCACGACCATCGCCGCCGTGCGCTATCGCTGGCCCGACAGCCTCAGCGAACTGCAACGCCGTGCGTACTATCGCACGCCTGTGCCGCCCGAGATGAGCCTGCGGGCCACCCTGTGGCCCGGCGGCAGCACCGCCCGGCCCAAAGAAGCCGGGACCGGCGCGGCAATCACCGGCAACCTCGCGGATTTGTCCTGCGGCGGGTGCCTGATCCATCTGCACCAGGTGGCCCCGCCGGAGTACAAGGCTGACGACCTGTTGGGGGCCGAGCTACACCTGCCGGACGGACGTCCGCCGATCGTCGTGGACCTGCGGTATCGCGGTGCGCGCCAGGATCCCGCGGGGTTCGTCGCGATCGCGACGCAGTTCCTCGCGCTGGAGATGACCGCGGAGGGACGGGCCATCCTGCAGCGTCTGGCCAACTGCGTCCAGCGTCTGGATCGCCTGACAGTGGCGGCGGACCACCGCCGCAATAGCGACGGAGGCCGCTGAAGCGGAAACTCACGTCACGGGCTGACCGGCGCAGGCTGTGTGGCCGGCGCGGACGCCGGCTTCGACGCAGCCGTGTGCTGACCGTCGTACATCACCCATTGGCTAACTTGCTTCTCGGTGGGCTCCGCGCTCGTATACGCCGCCCAAATCAGTGCTGCGAGCATGGACGTTCCGTCGCCGAGTTGCTGGAACGCCATCTCCCGCCCGGGTTCGCCATCGAGCTTGCCGTCGCGTTCGAGCGCGTACAGTGGCTCCAACTGGGCGTGCGACCGCCCGACATACGCCACCACGTCAGCCCACGGGTCATTCGCATGGAGCTTGACCGTGTCGGGCTTGACGTGTGGCCGCAGCGTCTCGGCGTTCACGCCATGCTTCTTGGCCCAGCCCTCGTCGATGTACGAGTGGAACCGTTCGCGCCAGCGGTAGCCGGCGGGATTCTCGCCGATCCAGCCGTTGTAGTGCTTCGTCGTGTGCAGGGGCTGCGCCGCGTCGGCAACGAAGTGGCTCAATTCACCCAGATGGTAAATGGCGAGCGCGCGGGCTTCCTCCAGTTGCAGACGGTGCGCCGGGTTGTTGACCTGCTCGAGAATCCGCTCCTGGTTGAAGGCCGCCTGCAGCTTCGCATAGTGCTCGGCGATCGCGTGCAGAAGGAATCCGGGCCATTCGCGCGCCCGGGCCGGGTCCTTGCCGGCGTCGTAGGGCGAGATCTTCTCCGGATGCTTTTCCTTGGCGACCGTCATGACCCGCACGTACTCCATTCGCAGCTCCGGGATCGTCTCCGGGGTCAGGCCGAACTCCCCCAGGTCTTCAAAGTCGAGATAGTGCTCGGGCTCGTTCGCGTGCTGGAGCACCAGGGATGGCCAGCCGCGCCAACGGTCAGGCTGGTTCGCCTCGAACGCCGCCCGCTGCCGCGTCTCGGGATTGCGCAGCCAGGACGGTGCATCCGCCGGCAGGGCATCGAGGGCCACCTCGGTCACGAGGCGGTGCATCGAAGCCCCCCACGCCCCCGCATTCGAGACAACCAGCAAGGCGGTCACAAAAAGCGTCAGGAGTTGTCGCATCGCCTGCGTTCCTCATGCGTGCGCCCCACGGAGCCACTCCGATCGGTCGGCACGCGCTGGAAGTGTAGCAGTCCACAGCCGTGCCAGACAGGCGCGCGGCGCCCCGCTTCTGCGTGAAGAACCTGTTCAAGAGCGACAAACGCGGGCATCACGCAATCTGGATTCAGGATTGACAAATAGTATCGAAACTGTACGATATCTTCCAGCCTCAGGAATTCCGGTCGGCCCAGGCCGGTTCCGGTGAGTATTCAGGCGTTCCGAATTCGCACCCGGCGCCAGCGCGGGCCGGGTCAAGAAGAAGCATCAGTTCAACACAGGAGACGCAAACGTGAGAGCATGGATCAACTCGCTGGCGGTAGCTGCGGCAATGACATTCAGTGCGGCAACCCTCGCGTGCGACGGCGCAGGGAAGGACGGTCCCAAGGGCACCGCCGGGGACACCGCGAAGGCGTGTTCGGCGGACAAGACGGCGTGTGCGAAGTCGTGCACCAACGGCAAGGACGCCAAGGCCGCCAGCCACGACAAGGGGTTGGCCGCGGCCGGCATGCCGCTGATGAAGTACAAGGTCGGCGACCAGGTGACGGCGTGCCCGAAGGAGGCCGCCAAGATTGCGACCGCCGACGGGAACGACGCCAAGATCCGTTACGTGGTCGGTGAGACCGAATACGCCGACAAAACGGAAGCTCTCCAGGCCTACGCATCGCAACTGGACGACTTTCTCGCGACGATGACGACCGTCCGCTACGCGGTCGCCGACGAGACCGTGTCCTGTCCGGTGGCGGCTCAGAAACTCGCGCAGGACAAGGGTGAAGCGGTCAAGTTCCGCCTCGCATCCGTGACTTTCGCGGACAAGACCGAGGCGGAGAAGGCCGCTCACGCCGCGCGCCAGGCCGCGGACGCGGTGCAGATGAAGACGGTCAGAGACGGCCAGACGGTCACGTGCAGCAAAGAGGCCGAGAAGGGGTGCGCTGCCAGGAAGGTCGCCGCGGATCAGAACAAGAGCTGCGAATACCAAGTGGGTGACGTGAAGACAAACTGCCCCGCGACGGCCAAGGTTGAGCTGGCCAAGGCCCGCATCGCCGCCGCCCAGAAGGCGCTCGAGCAGTTCGGCCAGGAAATGGCCGCCAACAACAGGCCCGGCGCTTAGGCCGAAACTTCCTCCTCCTCCTCTCCGACGCACCGCACCCCCGTTCCCGACGGGGGTGCGGTGCGGCTTTGTTGGAGCGGCCGTCCATCCGTGCCGCGCCGCGCGAACGCTTGGGTTCCGAATCCGCCGCTGCGCTCATCGCCGATCGCTCAAATCAGCTACGCGGGCCGATAGAAAAGCCAGAAATTGAACGTCGCGTGCGCAATGATGACCGCGAGCAGGCTGCGCGAGCGAATGAACACGATCGCATAGATCACGCCCGCCCCGGCGGCCATGAACGCGTGTACGACGCCTTGCGGCAGGTGCCCTATGCCGAACAACACGGCGGAGATCGCAACGGCTCCGCCCCATCCGCCGAGCACGCGGCGCAGATAGGGCAGCATCAGGCCGCGGTACGCCGTCTCCTCCCAGATCGCTCCTGGAAGCCACCACAACAGCAGGAACAGCGCGCTCGAGGGCATGTGACTGTTTCGCCCGCCGCGTGCGTCTTCGGCAATCAGCTCCGGCAGCGTCGAGCTGAGCCAACCCCGTAGGGTGCTGCCGACGCCGTATTCCCAGATGCAATCGGCGACGAACGCGATGGCGCCCCAACTGACCTGCGACGCAAGGCAATCCGTGCGGACGCCGAACGACGCCGCCGACAAGCGGTGCCGCAGCGTGAAGTAGGTAAGGAACGCCACGAACAGCGCCGCGCCGCACCAGCGTGTGAAAACCTCGACGGAGTTCGCAGGCACGCCCGGTACTCGCAGGCCCAGGGCCAATTCGAGCAGCCGCGGTGCTCGCGGTACAAGCAGCACGGTCAGCAGGATCCCTACGTCGAGCAGCGCGTCGCGACGCGTGAGGCCCTCGAGGTCGAACGGCACAGGCGCCGGCACCGACGCCGCCAGCGGCTCGATTGACCCGCCGGCCGCAGACTCATTGTGCGGCACCGGTGGCTGGCTCGTATCCGTCATCTGTGCCCCTCAGGCTTACACGAAACATACGTCGTGCCTGCTCATGGTACTGGCCCCCGGTGCCCACACAAGGTCTTGCCGCGCGTGCGGCCCCGCGCGCCAGCCATCGCCCCCGGCTGGTTTGCCCTCTTAACCTGGACACGGATAATGCTGAGACGCGCACGTTCTCGCGGCGCGGTCAACGGAGAAGCCGCCGCTTGCTACGCAGGGTCCGCCAGTGGCTGGTCGCCCGCACGACAGATCTCGCCGTGCGCGCCGCCCCCCACCTGCACGCCCGCGCGCCCGACCGGCTGGCCGCGTGGCTGGCTCGCTGGGGTCCCCGCTTGCCGTTTATCGCCCGACTGATCGCGGACAACATGCGGGCCGTCGGCGTGTACTCCCCCACCGTGCTGCGCGCCCATTTTGCCCAGTTGGGCGCGCACTTCGCCGGGGCGCTGCACGCGCTGCGCTGCGAACCTGGCCCGGAGTTCGCCCGCATCGCCGCCGACGGGGTCGAGTTGGACGACTCGCTCGACCGCCTGCGCACGGCTGCGGCGCAGGGCCACGGCGCCGTGCTTATGCAGCCGCACATCACGAACTACCTGCTCAATACCACGCCGTTGAACGAGGCCATCCCCCTCACCGCGTATCTGCGGCACTCGAAGGACCCGCGGCGCCACGCGGCCAAGGAACACTGGCAGCGGGTCAGCGGCGTGGCGTGGATCTCCGAGCCGAGGACCGCCGGCGGAGCACTGGGGCGACTGGCACGCATGGCGGAGGCCGTGGGGGCGGGCCGCGTCCTGGTCATCACGCCCGACCTGCCGCAGAAGCGGGAGGACGGAACGCCCGCGCGGTTCTTTGGGCGCGAAATCTACCTGCCGGCCGGACCCGCGCTGCTGGCGGTACGCACCGGCGCGCCGTTGTTCGTTCTGCTCGCGCGGGCGCAGGGACCGCGGCAGCGGCTCCTGCTGCACGGGCCTTTCGCGGATGAGCCCGGCGGCACTGGCCGCGACGCCCGCCGGGCGGCTGTGCAGCGGCGGGTCCAGTGGTTCGCGACGTGCCTGGAGGAGTTTCTCCGGGACCAGCCGGCCCTCTGGTATCTCTGGGGCGACAAACGCTGGACGCGCGTCTTTCGCGGCGATCCGCGCTATGTGGGTGCCCGGTCGAGTCCTAAAGCGGTGCCGCGCGCCGGCCCAATGCCGGACACGCAGGGAGTACGCTGACGTCATGTGTGCATTGGCGCTGCTCGCCCTGATCCCCGTCGCGCTGTGGCTGGCGCAGACCGTGCTGCTGCGCGTGGCCGGACTGCCGGCGCAGTGGCAGCTCAGCTCGCGCGCGTTGCCGCGGGGCCTGAAGCGTATTAACCGGGCCGCCGGATACGTCGCCATCGCGGCCGCGCTGCTCGCGTACCCGCTGCTCCGCGGGTTTTCGCCGCTCGGCTACTACGCGGCGTTTTTCCCCGCCGGCCGCCGGCCGGTGGAATTGGCCCACGGTTTTTTCGCGGCGTTCCTGTACCTCAGCCTGCTGTATCTGGCGTGGACTGTGTCGGGCAACGTGCGCTTCGAGATCCGGCACGACGCGCGCCGGCTGCTGCGCCGCGTGGCCTCCGCGCCGCTGGCCGCGGTGGCGATCGCCCTCGTCGAGGAGCTTCTGTTCCGAGCCATGCTGCTGAACGGCCTGCTGGCGAGCATGCGGCCGGGCCTCGCCCTGACCACGGGCGTCTTCGTGTTTGCGGCGGCCCATTACATCCGCGGCGTCAAGCGCTACTGGACCTTCTTCGGCCACCTGGCGCTGGGCACGCTGTTCTGCGTGGCGTTCTACTACACGCGTGCCCTGTGGCTGCCGCTGGGCCTGCACGCCGCCGGCATTCTCGTCCTTTCCGCCGCCCGTCCGTTCATCCGTTACACCGGGCCGGCGTGGCTGGTCGGTGCGAGCATCTTTCCATACGCCGGCGCCGTCGGCATCGTCGCGCTGCTCGCGCTCGCCCTTAACGTCGCGCTCTCGTATGGTGGTCTGCCATGAGCGTTGTCCCAGGACCCGCCGAGCTGCTCGTGGTGTGCGACCCGCACAGCCCCGCGCGCGCCGCCGTTGAAACATACCTCCAGGAAAACGGCAGCGCGGCGGCCGCCTGGTATGCCGCGCGTGACGTGGACGACGTGGACCGTCGCGTTCGCGCGGGCGGGGTCCGCGTGGTCGTCTTTCCGAGCGCGGCCGAGCTGCTCGACGTCGTCTGGACCGACGGCATCGCGCTGGATGCCTGGCTGGCCGCGGGAGCTCGCATCGTGTTTGCCGACACAACCAGCAGCGACTTCTCGGCCGCGTGCCTCCCGCTCATCTGGACAAGCTGGCAACGGTGGCGTCGGCGCCGGCGCCGGCAACAGGTCGTCGCGGGGTTGATCCTGAGCGCCGTGGCCGTGGCCGGCGCGTTCACGCTCTTGCTCGTGTGCCGCTGAGTGTGGTCCCAAAATCAGATGTCGGCGCCCGTTCGGCCGAGGCCGTTGGGACGCCGACATCTGCGGTCGTGGTGGGTGGTAGAGAAAGAGGCTCTAAGGGCCGAGCAGGCGCTGGATGTCCACCTGGAAGTCCAGCCGCAACTTGCGGATCGCCCGCGCCTCGAGCTGCCGAATTCGTTCCTTCGACACGCCGAAACGCTGCCCGACCTGCTCCAGCGTCTGCGGCACGCCCGGGTCTTCCAGCCCGTAGCGCTGCCGCAGGATCATTCGTTCCCGTGTATCCAAAGTCGACAGCATCCGGTCCACCGTGCGGCGCACGGCGGCCAGTTCGTCGGTTTCAGCCTCGTCTGGGGCCGGCGGCGACGCGGTCGTGTCCAGCAGCTCGTCCCGGCCCGTCCGGTAGTGGTCGCGATGGTGGGTCAGCTCCGGGACCGTCCGGGCGAAGTTCTTCATGATCGCCCACGAAGCGTACGTGCTGAACTTGAAGCCGCGCATGTAATCAAACCGGTCGACCGCGCGCATCAGCGACACGTTCCCGTCGCTGATCAGCTCGAACAGGTCGTTCGTCACGTTCAGGTGCCGCTTCGCGATCCCGACCACCAGCCGCAGGTTCGCCTGCACGATCTGGTTCTTCACCTCCGCGGCCTCGGCCAGCAGCTCTTCGATGCGGTCCAGCTCGGCCGCCTGCGCAGTCTCCGGATCGAGCTGCCCGCGCAGCCGATCCGCCTTGAACCGCAGGTAGTTCAGCTTGCGGAACAGCACGCGCTCGCCTTCCGCCGTCAGCAGCGGCAGCCGGAAGAGCTGCGCCAGGTACGGCGGCAACCCGGCCGGAATCCGCCGGCTGGCCGTCGATAGCGGCTGATAGAGCGCCACGGCGGGCGTGCCGAGGATCACTTGCTCGGCATCGGACGCCTCGAATTCCGGGCTGGGCGTCAGGTCCAACGGCCGTGCCAGCAACTCGCGCGCCCGGACCGCCGTGATCGCCCGGTACACCGAGGTGACCGGGCGACCAAACCGCTCCCCAAGCTGTTCGATTGTGGCGCCATCCTGGTACGCTTCCCACATGGCGAGCTGGCAGCCGTCCACCACCAGACCGGCCGCCGCGCGATTGAAAATCCCCGCCCCGGGGTGCGCGTCGTCGTGGTGTTTCAGGATCAGGCGCACCGTCTCGACCGCCCGCCCGACCTCGGACGCGATCACGCGCGCCACCGCGTTGACCGTCCGCGGACCAACTGCGACCACTTCTTGTGCCCGTGCGATGATTCGCTCGCGGTCGGTCGCCGTCAGTTGCGAGAACTGGCTGCCGCGCGCGACCAAGTCGGCGTGCCGCGCCACGAACCGCCGCACGCTTTGGTCCGGGAACAGCACGCGGACCCGCCGATCCGGGAAACGGAACCGCCAGCCCGCGAGCCCCCGTCGCCGCCAGCGGCAAATGGTCTTGGTGCTCACGTCAAACCGCTCGGCCAGCTCGGCCACCGTGTACGTCGGCGCTGCCAGGCTGCCCGCCGGGATGTCGGCGTCCCCGCTCAAGACTTCGGCCAGCGCCACCAGGTCGGGGACAAGGTCGTCGGCCGCCAGCAGGCGCGCTCCGGCCGGCTCGGGCTTGGCCGAGCGATAGCCCGTCAGGGCGTGGCAAACGAAGTCGTACGGGTAATGACCGCCCGGCTCGACTACGGAGAGCAGGAACTCGATGCCCATAAGCTGGCGCAGCCGCAACCGGCGCGGACCGCGGAGCAGTTGCGCAGCAAGCAATTCGATTTGCGGGGAACTATACGCTTCCATCACACACCTGTTGCGGGTACAGACCAAAACCCCGCAACTTTGTTCGGTCAAAGAACGGCGGATGGATACGTATGAGCGACCTTGGATGATTACCGACCGACCACAGTTGCTACTACTTCTTTCGGCTAACCGGTTCTCCTCACGTAACCGCAGTAGGAACCGTTATTAATCGCACACCTATTCTCTGCGCGCTTCCCCGTACAGTCAAGAAAAAACTGAGCGCGCCACCGCACGAAAGTGCGCGCTGACTCGGCCTTCGGGCCCCGGCCGTCACTGCTTCAGGAAGATGTAGTACAGCCGGCCCTCCGCTCCAGTGCGGCCGGCCAACGCCTCCGCGCCGGGCCCAATCCCCATGAAGATGTCGCACCGACCGGCGGCGCGGATCGCCCCGCCGGTGTCCTGGTCCAGCGCGAAGCTCGCAAACGGGGCCTGCGTCACCGTGCCGCCATAAGCTGTTGGTGCCGTTGTGTTTACGAATGCCACGCACGCTCGCGGAAACACCTGCTTGTCCGTCGCCAAGCTGCGGAACGGCGTTACGGGCACGCCAATGCTCCCGAAAGGCCCGCCGGGTGCCTCTTTGAAGAACACGTAGCGCGGGTTCCGCCAGGCGTAGTGGTAAACCTGGTTTGCGTGCTCGGCGAAGTAGTGCAGCAAGGTCTGGAGCGATAGGTCCTCACGTCTGATAACTCCATCGTCGATCATCCCCTTCGCGATCGGCACATATTCGTGTCCGTTGTTCCCGGCGTAGCCCAGTTCGTACAAACTCCCGTCGGGCTGCCGCAGTTTCGTCGACCCCTGCACCGTCACGACGTACGCCTCGAACGGCGTCTTCACCCAGGCCATTTCCAGGCCGTCAAACAGCCGCCCCTGCTCGATGTCGCGGCGCGTCGGATACCCGGGCGCGACCGAGCCGTCCGGCATCCGCCGGCCGACGCAGTTGCCCTCGCCGTCCTTCATCAGGTCGGGCGGCAGGCTGTACAACGGGTAGCGGAACTGCGCGTCGCGTTGCCGGCGGCCTTCAAAGATCGGCGTGTAGTAGCCCGTGAAGAAGACCGTGCCCCGGTCGTCGCAACCGACCGATTCGTACACGTCGAATTCCTGGCGAATGGCCTGGTTCAGCGCGGCCCCGGACGGTGCGCTGTCGATCAACTCTAGGAACCGCTGCAACGACGCGACCGCCCGCTCGTGCGAGATGTCGCCGTACGGGAAGTACTTGCGGCTCGAGGGCTTCGACATGTACTCGATGCTGTGCAGCACCGCGTCGCGCAGGCCCGCCCGATTATTGAACCCCTGCCCGAAGTCGGGGTAGTCCTCCGGGCCGATTTTGCGCAGCGCCAGCGCTCCCGGCGGCAGCGGCTTGCCGTAGTCCTTCTCCGGCGGATGAAACGGCTGCAACGTCTCCGTCGGCTTCTGACAGCCGGACAGCAGCGCGATTCCGAGCCCCACCACCAGCGACGCCGCGACGTAACGTGACATACATGCCTCCTTGCCGGGCCAACTCGCCCCTCACCGCGCCAGGGGAGATTCTGACACCTTGCGGGCGCCCTGACAACTCCCCGCAACGCCTTGATTGCGGACGCCGACGGACGCTACACTGCGTGCCGCGGTCTGTTCGATCACTCAGCGAGTGTCAATGGTCGGCGCCTAGCGCGAACGGCGCCGGTGGCTTTTCAAGTTCGGTTCCCGCGACCCTGTCACGTAGGAGGAACGCTCATGAAGTCGCACCGCATCCCGCTCGTGCTGATTGTAACCACGCTCGCTCTTCTGCTGACCCCGCTCGGCGGCTGCCCCGCACCAGGCGGCGACGCGAACAGCCTCAGCACCCTGCCATTCGTCAAGACCGCCATCCCCGTCCGGTTCGATGCCAGCCTTAAGGTCGGCACTGACCTGATCGTCTTCGGGACCGGGGCCCTCACCGGCGTGTCGTACGTCGTCCCGTCGACGCACCCGACCGCGGGCACGGCCGTCCCCGGCTCGCCCCGCAGCGTCGGCTTCGCCGTCGCCGGTAAGAAGGTGGCGGTCTTTGACTCGACTGGGCAACTATCCATTCTCGACGCGCAGATCCCGATCCCGCTCCCAGTCGCGCTCCCGACAAACCAGATCCTGCTGGATACCCTCCCCACCGACGAGAACGAGGACTTCCTCAGCCCGGTCGTCGCCGACGGCAACCTGCTGCTCACGAGGAACGACGTCAACAGCATCGCGCACGCCCTCAAGGTCATCGATCTGAGCACGTTGAGCGGCACGTCGCTGAACAACCTGCCCCGCAGCCTGTCGGTCGCCGGCCGACAGGTGGCCATCAGCGCCACCGACCAGAAGGTCGTCACCTTCGCCGGCGACAGCTTCTTCGTCTACGACCTCACCGCACCGACCGCCGACCCGCGCGAGATCGACCTGTCGGAGAAGGGCGGCATCCAGGGCCCCTTCGCCTTCGGTGGCACGCACATCCTCTATGTCGCCGACACCACGACCGACAACATGCGCTTGCTTAGCCTCGCGGATACGACCGAAACGCCCACGGTCCTGTCCAAGAACCCCGGCAACCCGGACCGCGGCCTGGCCATCCACGGCGGTACGTTCGCCTACTTCCTGAATCGCAACGCCTTGGACCAGTACGCCAGCAGCGCCGTCTCCTCGGATGTCGTGTATCGCGCGGCGTTCGGTGCCGTACCCGGCACCACCCTCTCCGAAGGCGGCGTCGCCGGCGCCAACCCCGCCGACCACACGCCGCCCTGGGCCGGCTACGGCGACGAAGTCGCGATCACGCCGACCGGCAGCTACATCTTCATCTCCGGTAACAACGACATCGACGTGAACGCCGAGTTCCTCCAGGTCAGTACCGGCGGCGCGTTCCTGCACTTTGCCGACGGCACCGGGTTCCTGAACGCCACCGACGTGGACGCTAGCGCCACGCTCGTCGGCTTCAAGACCGGCTCGGGCGAGACCACGACGCTCGGCTACATCGTGTTGCCGTAGAAAAACGCCCCGCACAACGAGGCTCTGCTTTGCCGTGCGTGCAAAGCGGAGCCTCGCTCTACGTCTGCCCGGACCGACCGGCTTCCACCGGCCGCGCGTACATCGCCTCGATGTACGGCCGGTACATCGGCCCACAGTTGATCGCGCAGAACGGATACACCCCGTCCACGGTGCTGTACAGGATGCCGCACCGGCGGATGCGCTCCGTGTCGAAATTGTAGCGGTCCATGAAGTGCATCCCCGCCGCCATCACCGTGCGGTACGTCGTCTTGCCGCGCCCCCCGCGCCCGTACGCCTTGTTCGTCAGCCCGCGCAGCGCCCGCAGCCAGTCCATCGGCGTGACCCGGCGGTCGCCGCCGATCCAGCGGTAGTGCTTGAAGAACAGCCACGCCAGCCGCAGCCGGTCCCACCGGTTGGCCTTGCCGTCCGGCCGCTTCTGTTGCACACGGGCCGCGAACTCGTTGAAGTCGGTCAGCAGCCCCCAGATGTTGAAGACCTTCGCCACCGGAATCGGCTCGCCTTTCTCCGACACGAAGAAATACGTGCCGAACGCACAATCGCTGTGGCAGCTCGGGCGGATCTTCGACTTGCCGTCCAGCGTCTGGCTCACGCGCGAAACCGGCACAATGAAATTCAGCGGGAAAAAGTCGCGCAGCACGTCGGCGTCCGCGGCCACCGAGACGTCGTGCGCCAAATCGCCCAGCGTGTACCGCTGCTGCTCGCGATCATGCAGGTCGATCCGCCCCGTGAACGCCACCGGCTGGTACGCGATCGCGCTGATCACGTCCGCGTTCTTGCACGCGAACAGCAGAATCTTCCCCACCTGGTCGTCGTTGATCGTCTTCACGATCGTCGGCACCAGGCAGATTTTCATGTCCGTCCGGCGGATGTTCTCGATCGCCTTCATCTTCAGATCGAGCAGCGGCCGGCCGCGCAGCCGCTTGTAGAGTTCGTCGTCGAGCCCATCGAACTGCATGTATAACGTCGACAGGCCCGCCTCCGCCGCGGCCTCCGCAAATGCCCGGTCGACGAACTTCAGCCCGTTCGTCGCGATCTGCGTGTGCGTGAAGCCCATCTCGCGGGCCGTCTTGACGATGCGTAGAAAATCCGGGTGGATCGTCGGCTCGCCGCCGGTGAACTGGATCGCCGTGGCTGGGTACGGGTGCTGGTTCCGCAGCGAGCGCAGCAGCTCGACGACCATCTCGTACGTCGGCTCGGCTACGTAGCCCGTCTGGTTCGCCGACGCGAAGCACACCGGGCACTTCAGGTTACACCGGTTCGTCAGGTCGATCTGCGGCAGGCACGACGCGCTGTGGTGCTGGTTGCACAGCCCGCAGTCCGTCGGGCAGTGCCGCGCCCCCGCGACCTGCGGCTCGAACACGCCGCGCTCGTCCTCGTAGCCCGACACGGTGCCCTTGAGGTAGAGCCGCACGTCGGTGTTGATCTTGTCGCGGACGTAGCCATGCTCCGGGCAGGTCTTCTCGATCCACACGATGTCGTCGCACACGAAGTAGCGGCCGAGGATGAGCGCCGAGCACTCGGGGCACAGCGTCTCGACCGTCCGCGGCAGGCCGGTGATTAGCGGGTGGATTGGAAACCCGGTGTACGTTTTCTGCGGCTGGCACGGGTGCGTCGGCTGCTTAGGGTCCTTGACGAATAGTACGTCGTGGTGCCGCTCGCGGCGCGGTCCGCACTTCGGGCACTCGATCTCCAGGTACATCGCATCGTCGCGCTCGTCGTACACCAGCTGCCCGGCGACGACCGCCCGGCACCCGCTGCATTGCCATTGTCCACGCCACGGCAGCGCTGCCCGCCCCTGCTGCACCGGCGCGTACTTACGCAGCGCGAGCTTGTACTTCTCCAGCTCCGTCACGGCGGCCTCCGCCGTCACCGCCGGGCGCTGAATTTCCTCGATCGGCCGGTGCAGAATCCCCGAATGTTGTGCCTCACGGCCAGCCTCGCCGGGGGGCTGCGCCCCCGGCCGCAACACGATCGGCGGCGGAATCGCCTCGCACACGTAGGGTCGCACCGTCCCGTCCTGGGGCGGAACGGCCCCGGACGGCGCGGCCGCGGTCTTCTCAGCCACGGCTTCCGGACTTCGCGTTTCCGAACGCATCATGAGGCGCTCCGTCTCGTATGGACACGCGTACGTACGAACACGTTGGTGCGTACGCCGCGATCATCTGAAATACGCTGGATACACGCGCTGCGGCTTTTTCCGCCCCTGGTACGCCCGCGCCAGGTCGAGGAAGATCTCCAGATCCCGGTCGATCTGCGTGCTGGCTTTGTCGAAATACAGCGACCGGATCGGAATGCCGTCGTGGTCGACACTGACCGCCGGGTACACGGCCTCGCTGACGATCCCGTTCATGCACGTGAACGGGCTGATGTCGAGGACCCCATCCGCCCCCTTGCGATACAGGTAGATCGCCTTGCCCACGCTGAGCGTCATCTCGCCCAGGGCGCCGGTCGCCGGCAGGTACGGCTCGGACTCGCGCAGCACCTCGCGGATGTCGTGCGGCTCCTCGTACCCCACGAAATCCGCCTTGACCGACCCGAGCAAAACCTCCTCGTACCCGTGCTGCACACGCGTCTTGAGCTTCAGCTTGAGGAACTCGGTGTTGAGCCAGCCGTAGTCGCGTTTCCACTCGTGCTCGCGCGCCCAGTTCGTGTACCAGACCCACTCGGATAGATCCGAAAGCCACCCCTCGCCGCCCAGCTTCTCGACCCGCCGGGCCGCGTCCTCGTTCGCAAACGTGTTCAGGCGGCAGTAGATCTCACCCACCAGGCCGATCAGCGGGCGCCCTTTCTCGTATTTCGCAGGGATCGCGCGAAACCGGTCGCGCACGCCCACGACCGCCTCCGCCAGCTCGCGGACCTTCTCGCCCGGCTCCTGGCCGAAGCGGGCCGTAATCTCGGTCAGCTTCGCGATGGACTCCTCGAAGGCCGCGTCCGCGTCGCCCGCGGTCGTCTCGTACGGCCGTGTCTTCAGCAGGAACCGCGTGACCAGGTCGCCGACGACGATCCCCATCCACGCGAAGCGCATCAGGTTGCTCGCGTGCCCGCCCATGTCGCCGTAGTTGTCGCTGCTGTTCGGCGAGAAGATCAGGACGTCGTGCAGCCCGCGCTCGTTGAGGACCTGCCGAAGGTACGGCGCGTACTGCCCGAACCGGCACGGCCCGGGCGCCCGCGGCATGAAGAATGCGGTCTTCTGCGGGTCGAACCCGGGCTGGCGCGTGATGCGCAGGAAATCGCCGAGCGTGATCTTGTGCGGCAGGCACTCCTCGCCGCTGCTGTGCAGGCCGCCCAGTTCAAGCGTCTCCTCGTTCGAATCGGGTGTGACGTGCGCGTCCACGCCGATCGCCCGGAAGGACGCCGCCATCAGCCGGGCACCGGCGTAGCACATTTGGGGCAGGTAGAGGGTTCGGCCGGCAAGACCTCGCCTTCGGGTTTGCGCGGACACGTTCGCCACCATCGCAGAATCCCTTTGCTGTCCAGGTACGCCTCGCAGCGCGTCACCATGCCGGCGTCGTTGGAATGCCCGTCGAACTGCAGCGTCAGGAACGGCTTGTGCGACGCCGGCCGGATGAAGCCCTTGAGGTACGAGTCCGGACCGCACTTGAAGTTCGTGATATAGATGATGTGCAGGTTCGGATGCTGGGCGACGAGCTTGCCCGCCGCCAGGATCTTCTGCCCGTACGCCCAGTACATGTTGTCGTTGACGTCGCGGACGTCCGCCTCCGCCAGCGGCAGCGCATCGACCGGCAGCAGGTTCACGCCGTACAGCTCACGCAGCTTGCGGGCGATCGCGAGGCTGACGCCGGCGTCGTGCATGTTGTACGGACGGCCGACAAGCACCATGCCGGGCTCGCCGGTCTCCTGGAGCGTCGCGAGTGCTTCGCGGCCGCCCTTGGCGTATTCCGCCCGAAAGCGCTCTTGGGCGGCCAAGGCGCTCTCAAACGCCCGTTTTGCGGTCCGCCGCGACACGCCCAGCTCGCGCACGACGCCCGCCAGCTCGCGGAACAGGACCTTCACGCCGCGTTGGAGTGAGAGCGTCGGACAGAGGATGCGGCCGCGCCAGCGGCGCAGCGCCGGGGTCTGCCGGACGACGAACGGCAGCGTCGCGCCCCACGGACACACGTAGCTGTCCACGTCGGGGTAGCGCTCCGCCGCCGTGAGCAGGTTCGGCAGCCAGATGTAATCCACCCCGCCTTGCACCAGCTCGGCCACGTGGCCGTGCGCGACGATGATCGGGAAGCACGGCTCCGCGACGACCGCGTCCAGACCGGCCCGCACCGTCGCCCGGTTCGTCTCCTTTGACACCACCACCTTGAACCCGCAGTCGCGGAAGAACCGCCGCCACAGCGGCAGCCAGTCCCACCCGTACATCGCCAGCGGGATGCCGATGCTCCGCGTCGCCGCCGGCGGATCGCCCGTGTCGTCCGCGAAGAGCAGCTCGTGCCGCACGGCCACCAGGTCGGGGATGACCGGCTGGCGCTCGGTCTTGGCCTGCTTGCGGTAGCGCGCCGAGCACTTGTCGCCCCAGAACGTCTTCTCCCCTTCCACGTCGAATTCCTGGATCGAGCAGAGGTTCCCGCACCCGCGGCAGGTGAACTCACGCAGCTTGTACTCCACCTGGCCCAGGTCGTAGCCGCGGAACCGCGTGCTCCGGCCGGTCGCGGCGATCTTCTCGCGCGCCAGCAGCGCCGCCCCGATCGCCCCCAGCGTCGCGTTGTGCGGCGGGACGATGATCTCCTTACCGGTAATCATGCTGAACGCCGCCGCGACGGCGTCGTTGTACGCCGTGCCGCCCTGAAAGAAGATCGTCTCGCCGATCTTCCGGCCGCGGACGACGCGGTTGATGTAGTTGTACGTCACGGAGTACGCGAGCCCGGCGATGACGTCCTCCAGCCGCGCCCCGCGCTGCATGTACGTGTTGACGTCGCGTTCCATGAACACGGTGCAGCGCTCGCCGAGCTTGATCGGCGCCGTGGAGCTGAGGGCCAGGCGCGAGAACTCGTTCTTGATCGAGACGCCCAACTCTTCGGCGCGCTCTTCGAGGAAGCTGCCGGTGCCGGCCGCACACGCCTCGTTCATCGTGAAATCGACGACCGTCATCCCGCTCCCTTCCTGGGAGGGGCCGGGGGTGGGTGCACCCGTCGCTTGCGCTCCGGGCTCTGATTCGAGGCTGATGAACTTGCTGTCCTGCCCGCCGATCTCGAAGATCGTGTCCGGCCGCTTGCCCAGCAGCCGGTCGCCGACGAACGTCGCACCGGTCTTGTGCGCCGTGATCTCGTCGTTGATGCTGTCCGCCCCGACCAACTCCCCGACCAACTCCCGCCCGCTGCCCGTCGATCCCACCGCACGCACGCGCACGCCCCACCCGACGGCCTCCTCGATCTCGCGCAGACACCGCGAGACGACCTCGATGGGCCGACCGTCGGTCCGCGTGAAGATCGAGTGGATCACGTCGCCGCCGTCGTCGATCAGGACGAGCTTCGTCCCGACCGAGCCGATATCCAGCCCGAGATAGGCATCCACCGGCCCCCCGCCCTCGGGAAACTTGTACGGCTTGACCTGATCCCGCAGCAGGACGACCCGGTCCATGCTCAGCGGCTTCGAGCGCGGGAACACGTAGCCGTCACCGCTAACCGCGGCCGACAGCCTGGTCAGATGTTGCCGCAGATCGGCGTGCGTGCTCGCGGAGCCCCTGGCGGCGATCAACGCCGCCCCCACCGCCGGTAGCGATTCCGCGGCGTCCGGCACGAACAGGTCGCCGTCCTTCAGCTCGAAGACCTCGCGCAACGACCGCACCACCGCCGCGTTGGCTGAAACGCCGCCGAGCAACGCGATCGGCGGCTCGGGCGTCCGCGCTTTGACGACGGCCGACCGGTAGTTCGTCGCCACGGCGTTGCATAGCCCGCGCAAGACCTCGGGCGGCGTGAACCCCTTCTGCTGGGCGTGGATCATGTCACTCTTGGCGAAGACGCTGCACCGCCCGGCGATCTGCGCCGCCCGCTCGGCATCCTCCACAATCCGGCCGATGTCCTCGACCGCGAAGCGCAGCCGCGAAGCCTGCTGGTCGAGGAACGCGCCCGTCCCCGCCGCACAGTCCCCGTTCGTCCCGTAATCCAGAATCCCCAGTGCCCCGCTCACCGGGTCCGGGCCGAGGTGAATGCACCGGCTCGTCTCGCCACCGATCTCAAACACCGTCCGCACGTGCGGGTGCAGGAGGTCGATCGCGCGGACACACGCCTGAAACTCATTGCACCGCGCCGCCCCGATCGTTTCCGCGGCCAGGCGACTTCCGGAGCCCGTCAGCGTCAACCCGCCGACCCGATCGGCCGGGACATGCGCCAGCAGCTCCGACAGCACGTCCCGAACCGCGTCCAAGGGCCGTCCGTGCGTCCGCCGGTAGCGGGCTATCCACACCGTCCACACGCCGGGGACCGGCACCGCCATCGGCCGCAGCACGCCGTCCGTACCGCTGCCGGCGATGACCTGCGCGTCCTGACCGGAGCAGACGACGGCAGCCTTCAGGCTGATTGCACCGACATCGACCCCGATAAACACACCCATTTTGGTACTCTCTAGCTGCGCACCGCACGGAGGGCACGTCAGCCCGCACTTCCACGCCGCCGCGGCGCCGGCACGGCAGTCACGCCCTGCCGGGACGAACCGCCCCTGGCGATTCCACGACCGCACCATAACCCAGGCTGGTATAAAAACGCCTTTCGTGGGTCGTCGTCAAGCGCATTTTCGGCTGACCGGCGGCTACCGCCCCGTTTCTGGGATGGGGTTAAGGTGCCGGAGCTTTGCGACGAATCCAGTACCGTGGGCGTTCTTTACGCTCGTAGACGCGGCGGCGCGCGAGCGCCGAGCGTGGACGCGCGGTCCTGAAACCTATCGCCGGTGCCTCCGGGGCGTCGAATCGTCCGGAGCCCGTCCTGCGCAAAAGGCCTCGCACTTAACCGTGACCAGTCCCGGGATTATGTTGTTCGACGCCGCTCCGGAGCGCTGTGCGGCACTGAACGATCAGTTGCGGCAACGCGGCCTGGCGGCCCGCCGGGTCCCGGTGGCCGACTGGCTGCGCGGAGCCGCGGCGGTCGGCAGCGGAGCCGCGGTCGTCGTGGCCGCAGGCTCCGCGCGCTCGGATGACGACCGGCTGCTCG
>PMMM01000119.1 GCA_003162245.1 Phycisphaerales bacterium | reverse complement strand
AGGCGCACAACAACCTCGGCATCGCGTTGAGTGCGCTCGGGCGGCCAGACGAGGCGATCACCGCATACCAGGAGGCGCTGCGGTTGCGTCCCGCCAACCCAGAGGCGCTCGGCAATCTCGCCAATACGTTGACGAGTGCCGGTCGTTATCCGGAGGCCGTCGATTCCCTGCAGCAGGCGCTGCGGTTCGATCCCCACAGTGCCGGCCTGCACTTCAGCCTGGGCGCCACGCTTCAGGCGACCGGGCGGCTTGCGGACGCCGTCGCCGAATACCGGCGCGCGCTGGAGCTCGATCCAGCTTGGCCGGGCGTGCGGCAGCAGTTGGAGTTGGCCCAGGCGGCAACGCAGACGCCGGAGCGGGCAATCGCGACGTATGAGCAGGTGCTCCGTTCGCAGCCGGACGACATCCAGGCCCATTTCGCGCTCGCGGTGGTCCTGGCCCAGGTTGGTCGGGTCGGGGAAGCGGTCGAGCATTACCAACAAGTGGTGCGGATGCAGCCCGGGCATGTCGAAGCGCACAGCAACCTGGCCAGCTTGCTCGCGCGCGCGGGCCGACTCGACCAGGCCATTCCGCACTTCGAGCAGGCGGTGCGGCTACGGCCCGACCGCGTCGAAATGCACATGAACCTGGCGGTTGCGTACTCCTCGGCGGGCCGGTTTCCCGATGCGCTCGCCGCCGCCCAGCGCGCGCAGGATCTGGCCCGCTCCTCGGGCCAGGCCGCGCTGGCCGAGCAAATCGAGGCCTGGATCGCGTCGCATCGCACACGGGTTGGCGCGGCCGGCAGCAGCCCGTAGAGCGCGATTCGAACCCCACCGTGTGGCGGCCTCGAGGCCGGTCGCGCGCTCGGCCCGGCCGCCGCTTTTCACCGCGCGCCGGCCCAGACGCCAGCCGTCGCTCGCCGCTATACTGCCGGCCGCCTATGCTCAACCGCCCGTCCGCGTCAGCCCGGACCTCCGGTGAACGGTCGCGTCAGCAGCTCGTTGCCGGTGCGGCGCTGATCGTGTTGGCCACGATCAGCGCCTACGCGCCCGCGGTGCGCGGGGGGTTCATCTGGGACGATGACGCGCACGTGACGAAGCCGGCGTTGCGCTCCGTGCACGGGCTGTATCGCATCTGGTTCGACGTGGGTGCGACGCAGCAGTACTACCCGCTGGTGCACTCGGCCTTCTGGCTTGAGCACAAGCTCTGGGGGGATTCGCCGCCCGGATACCACGTGGTCAACATTGTGCTGCACGCCGGGGCCGCCGTGCTGGTCTTGCTGATCGCGCGCCGGCTGCTGGCGGAGCGCGGGGTGGCGTGGGCGGAGGCGGGCGCGTTTCTGACCGCGGCCGTGTTTGCGCTCCATCCCGTGCAGGTCGAGTCGGTGGCCTGGATCACCGAGCTGAAGAACACGCTGTCGGCCGTGTTCTACCTGGCGGCGCTGCTGACGTACCTGCGCTTCGACCGGACGCGCAACACGCGTTTCTATCTGCTGGCCACGGCGCTCTTCGTGCTTGGCCTGCTGAGCAAGACGGTGACGGCGACGTTGCCGGCGGCGCTGCTGGTGATCTTCTGGTGGCAGCGCGGGCGGCTGGCTTGGAAGCGGGACGTGGCGCCCTTGCTGCCGTGGTTCGTGCTCGGCGTCGTGAGCGGCTTGTTCACGGCGTGGGTGGAGCACAACCTGATCGGCGCCCAGGGGCAGGCGTTCGAGCTGTCCGCCGTGCAGCGACTGCTGCTGGCCGGGCGTGTCGTTTGGTTCTACCTGTCCAAGCTGGCCTGGCCCGCGGAGTTGATCTTCATCTACCCGCGCTGGAGCGTAAACGCGGCGGCGGGCGGGCAGTGGCTGTTCCCGGCGGGCTTGGTCGTGCTACTCGTCGCGTTGCTGGCCTTGGTTGGCCGCAGCCGGGCGCCGCTGGCGGCGCTGCTGTTTTTCGTCGGCACGTTGTTTCCGGTGCTGGGGTTCTTCAACGTCTATCCGTTTCTCTACTCTTTCGTGGCGGATCATTTTCAGTACCTGGCGAGCCTCGGCATCGTCGCGTTGGCTTGCAGCGGGGTGGCAGCGGGCGTGGCGCGGATTCCGGGGCGAATCGCCCGGACCGCGTGCTTGCTGGCGCTGCCGCTCGTGCTGGGAGTGCTGACCTTCCGGCAAAGCCAGGTTTATGCAAACAGCCAGACCCTCTACGAGACGACGATCCGGCAGAATCCCGCCTGCTGGATGGCCTACAACAACTTGGGAATCGTTTTGAAGAACAGAGGGCTGTACCGCGAAGCGGTCGAGCACTACCGCCGGGCGCTGCAACTCCGGCCCGACTATCCCGAGGCGCACAACAACCTCGGCGTAGCCCTGAACGCGACTGGCCAGCACGAGGCCGCGGCTGCGTCGTACCAGGAAGCCTTGCGGCTCCGGGCCAACTATCCCGACGCCCAGGCCAACCTGATCGCTGCGTTGACCGATGCGCGCCGTCCCCAGGAAGCCATCACCTGCGCGCGGCAGGCCATCCGGCTCTGCCCGGACGACGCCCGGATCCGCGCCAACTTCGGCATCGCGCTCGGAATGGCCGGCCGGCACTTGGAGTCCGTGGACCAATTCGCGGAAGCGGTCCGGCTTCAACCCGACCTCAGCGAAGCGCAGGCGAATCTGGCTATCGCGTACTACACGCTCGGCCGATACGCCGATGCGCTCGCCGCCGCCCAGCGTGCACGGGATCTGGCCCGCTCGTCGGGTCAGGCCGCACTGGTCGAACAGATCGACACCTTGATCACGTCCTGGCGCGCCCGCGCCGGCTCGGGTACTCCGAGCCCGTAGTGCGGCCGGCGCCGCGCGCACGGAGTGTCTGGCAAGGGTCGCCGCCGCGGGGCGGCAGCGTTGGCACGAACGCGACGGCGGCGTTTCGCCCCCGGGAAGTCCGATTTCCGAGCCAGCTTGGCCGCTTGCTTTTCGGCGTGATTGTGGTAAACTTAGTAAATCAAAGTACGAGCTTGGTCCGTCTATCTCGCCCGGAGGGCGACAGGAAGGAAGCGGGCGGGCGCGTATACCCAGCGCCCGCCCATTCCTGTTTTTGCTCCCACCTCGTCTCGCCAGCTCGCGCCCGCGCGTCCGGCACACCGCTATAATCTCGGGTAGTCCCCGCCACTGGGAACTGTCTAGCGTCGCTTTGGCCGAAGAGCGAACCTGGATTGCGCGCAATGAACGACCCGGCGTCGATCCCCAACAGCCACAACCTGGCCTTCGTCGAGCACCTGTACGCAGAGTACCTGCGGAACCCCGCTGCCGTCCCGCCCGCGTGGGCGGAGTACTTCCGCCAAGCGGGCACCGGCGACCGCTTCGGGGCGCAGACGCGCCTGGGGCCGTCCTTCCGTCCGTCCAGCATCTTCAACCCCCCGCGACCGCGCGACGGGGACGGCGCGGCGCACGCGGGCGCGGCCAGCGTCGGGCAGGACCGCCTGGATCAACTCGTCCGCGCCTATCGGGTCCGCGGCCACATCATCGCCCAGATCGACCCGCTGCATCACCCGCGACCGCTGTGCCCGGAACTGAAGCCCGGCCACTACGGCTTCACACGGGCCGACCTCGACCGCCCGTTTTCGAGCCGGACCATCCGCGGCGCCGCCGTCCGCACGCTGCGCGAAATCCTCTTTCTCCTGCGCAACACGTATTGCCGCTCGATCGGCGTACAGTTCATGCATATCGACTCGCTCGACGTGCGGCACTGGCTTCAGGAGCGCATGGAGGGCACACAGAACCGGCTGGCCCTGACGCGCGCGGAGCAACTCCGCATCCTGACGTGCCTGACCGACGCGGTCATCTTCGAGGAGTTCATCCAGAAGAAATACGTCGGCGCCAAACGCTTCTCCCTCGAAGGCGGCGAGAGCCTCATTCCCCTGCTCGACTTGGCCATCGAGCACGCCGGCGAGCAGGGCGTCGAAGAGATCGTCATCGGCATGGCCCACCGCGGCCGCCTCAACGTTCTGGCGAACATCATGGGCAAGAGCCCCCGCGCGATCTTCCGCCAGTTCGAGGACCTCGACGCCGAGCTGTTTGTCGGCCGCGGCGACGTGAAATACCACCAGGGTCATCATGGCGACCGGGTCACCCAGACCGGCCGCCGGATGCACCTCGCACTCTGCTTCAATCCCAGCCATCTCGAATTCGTCAACGCCGTCGTGCTTGGCCGCACGCGCGCCAAGCAGGACCGCCTCGCCGACACACGCCGCGAACACAGCCTCGCGTTGCTCATCCACGGCGACGCCGCCTTCGCTGGCGAGGGCATCGTGCAGGAGACGCTCAACCTCAGTGAGTTGACCGGTTACGCCACCGGCGGAACGCTGCACATCGTCATCAACAACCAGCTCGGCTTCACGACGACGCCGGCCGAGGGCCGCTCCAGCCTCTACGCGACCGACGTCGCCAAGCTACTTCAAAGCCCGATCTTCCACGTCAACGGCGAAGACCCCGAGGCCGTCGCCCAGGTTGTCCGGCTTGCCCTCGACTGTCGGCGGACCTTCCGGCGCGACGTGGTCATCGACATGTACTGCTACCGTCGCTACGGGCACAGCGAGGGCGATGAGCCGTCGTTTACTCAGCCCGTGCTGTATCGGCGGATCGAGGCGCGGCCCTCGGTGCGCGAAGGCTACCTCCACCACCTGCTGCAACTCGGCGGCGTGACGCAGGTGGACGCGGACGAGGTTGCCGCCCGGCGGCGGGCGTACCTGGAGGAGGAATTGGCCGGCGTTCGCAGTGCGGTCCCCGCGGCCAGCACGCGCGCGAGCGTCCTCGGGCGGATTTGGAACGACTACGTCGGCGGCCTCGACGCCGACGCCGACGATGTGGACACCGCGTTGCCCCGCGAGCGTCTGGCGGCGCTGCTCGAAGCCCAAACCAAGCTGCCCGAGGGTTTCCATCTGCACCCGCGGCTACAGCGCTTCATCGAGCAGCGCCGGCAAATGGCCCGTGGGGAGCGCCCACTCGACTGGGCCGCGGGCGAAGCGCTGGCGTTCGCGACACTCGTCGTGGAGGGGGCCCGCGTGCGACTGAGCGGACAGGACAGCGCCCGTGGCACGTTCAGCCAGCGGCACACTATTCTGCACGATTACGTCGACGGGCACCCGTACATCCCGCTCCAGCACCTGTCGCCCGACCAAGCCGCGTTCGACCCGCTCAACAGTCCGCTCTCCGAGGCCGGCGTGCTCGGGTTCGAGTACGGCTACAGCATCGCGTATCCCGACGCGTTACTCATGTGGGAGGCCCAGTTCGGCGACTTTGTCAACGCCGCCCAGGTGTTCGTCGATCAGTTCATCGCGAGCGCCGAGTACAAGTGGTTTAGCCTCAGCGGGCTGGTGCTACTGCTGCCGCACGGGCAGGAGGGGCAGGGCCCCGAGCATTCCAGCGCCCGTCTCGAACGCTTTCTGGCCCTGGCGGCCGAAGACAACATGCAGATCGTCCAACCCAGTACGCCCGCGCAGTACTTTCACTGTCTCCGGCGGCAGGTGCGGCGGCGCTGGCGCAAGCCGCTGATCGTGCTGACGCCCAAGAGTCTTCTGCGGCACCCGCGGGCGACCTCGACGCTGGACGAGCTGGCTGCGGGGCGTTTTCAGCGTGTGATCCCCGACGCGCCGGCCCAGCCGGACGCGGTCCGGCGCGTGTTGCTGTGCAGCGGGAAAGTGCACTACGAGTTGCTGGCCGAGCGCGAGAAGCGCGGGCGCACGGATGTGGCCCTGCTACGGGTCGAGCAGTTCTACCCGCTGGCCGACGAGGTCTGGCAGGCGGCGTTGGCTCCGTACCCCGCCGCGGCGCCCGCTTTCTGGGTCCAGGAGGAGCCGGCGAACATGGGCGCGGGTCCGCATTTCCGCTTAAGATTCGGCTCGGCGGTGTGCGGCCGACCGTTCCAGGTTGTCAGCCGGCCTGCGTCGGCGAGCCCGGCTAGCGGCTCGACTGCGAGCTACAAGCTCGAGCAGCAGCGGTTGCTGGACCAGGCGTTCGCGGGCTTGTAGCGGCCGACCCCCGTGCCGGCCGTAGGC